>QNAO01000134.1 GCA_003641785.1 Thermotogae bacterium | reverse complement strand
AAGCAAATTGTTAGAAATGCCAAGCATTTGGCAAAGAGTTTAGCCGATCTGGGCCTCAGAATTGTTTCAGGTGGCACAGACACTCATTTATTCTTGGTGGATTTGAATCCCGCCAATGTTACGGGGAAAGCTGCGGAGAAAGCGCTCGAGAGGTGTGGAATAACAGTCAACAAAAACACCATTCCCAAAGAGACTCGTTCACCTTTTGTAGCTAGCGGAATAAGGATTGGAACACCAGCGGTGACAACTCGGGGAATGAAAGAGGCTGAGATGGAACAGATAGCTTCTTTGATACAGAGAGTACTCGCAAATGTGACAGATGAAGAAGGCAACGTGAAAGACAGTGTTCAAGCGGAAGTTGTCATGGAAGTGAAAAAGTTGTGCGAGCGTTTTCCGCTTTATGTCAACAGAATCAACTTCTGAAGTAAGAAGCGGTGCGGATCAAGTTCGCACCGCTTGTATTCTTATAAACTGCATTTCACCGGAACTCTTCAGAGGTATGGTTTTGTGATCAAGGTCGTGGTATGCGGTGATTCTCCTGACAGTTCTCGTCGCGGAGCGCATAACGATGGAATCGGTGATCGCTCTTCTCTTTTGAAATCTGACACCTCTGAGAATTTCCCCATTTGTTATACCGGTGGCTGCAAAGATGGCATTCTTTCCGATAAGATCATCAGTTGTGTAGACTTTTTCTGTGTCGTAACCACCGCTTATCAGGTTCTCTTTCTCTTCATCACTTGTAGGCCACGGCTTCATCTGAATTTCACCACCCAAGCTTTTCAGAGCGGCTGCGGCTAAAATACCCTCTGGTGTTCCGCCAATTCCTATGTAGATATTGACTGAAGGATCTGGAAGAGATGTCGCGATAGCGGCTGCTATATCACCGTCGCTTATTAGTTTTATTCGAGAACCGAGCGACCTTATTTCCTCTATCATATCTCTGTGACGCTCTCTGTTCAGAAGAATCACCGTTAGTTCACTCAAATCCATGCCAAGAGCTGCCGCCGCTACCCTCAGGTTTTCACGAATCGGCGCGTTGATATCGAGTTTACCAGCAAGTTCTGGCCCCACGGCGAGTTTCAGAGAATAGAAGGTTGGTATATATGGAATGCTGCCTTTTTCTGAAGCGACTATAACGCTTATGGCGTTTGGCAAACCGTACGCCACGAGACGTGTTCCATCCACCGGATCGACAGCCATATCGAGTTCTGGTGCGTCCATTTCCCAGTTGCCAACCTTCTCGCCTATATAGAGCATCGGCGCGTTGTCTTTTTCTCCTTCACCTATGATAACTGTTCCCTTAACGTCTATATAGTCGAGCATTCCCCTCATCGTATCCACTGCTGCCCTGTCAACACCTTCTTTGTCTCCTCGACCCAGGTGCAGACTTGACATCAGCGCCGCGGCTTCGGTAACTCGAACGAGTTCCAGAGTGATCTCTCTTTCAAAAGGTGACATGTTTTTCCCCCCTAAAAACATCTTGTTCAAATTCATTTTACCAAAGACATCCTGTTAAAATAAACTTCGTGGAGGTGTAGCAGTGATATACGAAATATTTGTGAGATCATTCAGGGATTCTAACGGCGATGGCATTGGCGATCTCAACGGGATTTCGCAGAGTGTTGATTATTTGAAAGAAATAGGTTGCTCTTATGTTTGGATCACCCCGATATTTGCATCCCCTTCTTTTCATGGCTACGATATCTCTGACTTTCTCAGCGTGAACCCGTGTTTTGGAACAATTGATGATTTCAACAACATGGTGCAGACTCTTCACAGGAACGGAATTCGCGTCATTTTGGATATTCCTTTGAACCATACCAGCTCTCAGCACGAGTGGTTTCAGAAAGCGCTACTTGGAGACGATGTGTGCAAATCAAGGTACGTGTGGGCAAATTCTTCAACCAATATAGAAGAAGTCAGGCCATGGGATAACGTACCCGTGTGGCATTCTTCGCTTCAGGGCTATTATCACGGCACCTTTGGTGGCTCAATGCCCGATCTTGATTATTCGAATTCCTTCGTGCTTGAGTACATGCTCGATGTAATGAAATTCTGGGTGAAAAGGGGCGCAGACGGCTTTAGGTTTGATGCCGCAAAGCACATCTTTGAATACGATCATCAGAAGAACATAGATTTTTGGAGAAACGTTTCCGAGTGTCTGAAAGCGGTGAATCCAGATCTGATGCTGATTGGAGAGGTTTGGGATCATCCAGAGGTAGTGAAAAGCTACTCTCAAGCAATCGGCTACTGCTTCTCATTTGATTTGGCATCGCTGATCAAAGAAGCCATACTGAAAGGCGATCCGCAGATTTTGCTGGGAGCTATTTCAAGAAATTCACTCACACACAGTGTTTTGTTCTTAACGAATCACGATGCGTCGAGACTCGCCACGCAGATGAAGGATGAGAGGCTTCGTAAACTCGCGTTTCAGATCCTTTTTACTCTTCCTGGTGTTCCCTGCTTGTACTACGGAGAAGAGTTGGGAATGAAGGGTGAGTACAGTCCATTTTTCACAGAACATGTTATTGAACCGTTCCCTTGGTATGAGGCACTCCACGGCAAGGGACAGACGATGTGGAAAGCCGTCATGTACAACACTGGTTTTAGTGGTGTCTCGGTGGAAGAGAACAGAAAAAGAGAAAACTCTCTGTTCTGGAGAATCAAATCACTTGCGCGCTTCAGAAAGCTCAACGGATGGATTCAAAACGCTCTGGTTGAGAACTATCGATGTGAGGGACCTCTTTTGATCTATGATATTCACGGCGCGCGCAAAATTTCCGTGATTCATAACTTTTCTGATAGTCCAATCTCTTGTCAGGAAAGTGCTGTTGGACCCTGGAGCACACTCGTCATAGCAGCCGATGAACACATCGTTTTTTCTGATTAATAATCTTCACTAATTCAGGACATCATCCTCTTTCAGATAATCCAGAATGTACTCGATAGCGTATTTGATGTCTACATCTATTTGCTCGCCCTTCACCATGTCTCTGAGTGTTACAACTCCTGATTTAACTTCGTTCTCGCCTACTATCAAACAGAGCCTCACATTGAGCCTGTTTGCGTGTCGGAGCTGAGCTTTCAAAGATCTGCCATTTGTCTCAACAACAACATTGACATTCTTTGATCGAAGACGCTCCGCGATTTCAAGAGCGACGCTGAACTGCTCTTCTCCGATCACAGCCACGTAGACGTGTCTTGGTTCGGTTTGTTCAACACGTATTCCTTCTTCTTTCATCGCCATAACGAGCCTCTCTACGCCACTCGCAAAACCCAGGGCAGGAATCGATTTCCCCCCTAATTCTTCGATCAAAGCATCGTACCTACCACCAGCAATGACAGCGCTCTGTGCTCCCAAATTATCGTGATGAACCTCGAAAACCGTTCTGGTATAGTAGTCAAGTCCTCTGACCAATCTTCCGTTCTCAGTAAATGAAATGTTCAAAGCTTTCAGAAGCTTCTTCAAGGACTCGTAGTGTGCCCTGCAATCATCACACAGAAAATCGATCATCTTAGGAGCCTCTCGGGCGAGATCTGAATCTTTCTTACAGTCGAGCAGACGAAGAACATTGGTTTCATATCTCCGCTTACAGTCGTTGCACAGAGAACTCAAGATCGGTCTGTAGTAGTCCTTTATCCTTTCTCTGTAAACGGCGCGGCACTTTTGACATCCTATTGAGTTGATTTGCACGGTGTATTTGGTGATTCTCAAGCGTTTCAAGAAATCCGTGGCCAGGAGAATCATCTCTACATCAGCAGCCGGCTCAGCCGAGCCGATCAGCTCCACTCCAAACTGATGAAATTGACGAAGCCGCCCTGATTGCGGCCTCTCGTATCGAAACATGGGACCTATGTAAAAAAATCTCTGCGGAAGACCATTTGTGATCATAGAGTTTTCAAGAAACGCCCTAATGGTTGGCGCTGTGCCTTCCGGTCTTAGCGTTAGACTTCTGTT
>QNAO01000133.1 GCA_003641785.1 Thermotogae bacterium | reverse complement strand
TCAAATACGATCAGCCAGTAACTTGTTGTAGAATCGCTAGAAATTTTCTTGAACCATTTTATTTGGTCTTCCATGGTTAAGTTCGGGTCAGTATACATATATTTTGTAACTTCTGGAAGCATTCTCCAGTTCATTATCAATTCTAAATCGTTTTCGGTGATACGTTTCAAAGAAAGTTTCATCTCTTAATTCACCTCCTATATCATGTTCCTATTTATTTACTGATCTTCTTCAATGGCTACCTTTGCCCTTCGGTCATTTGTAATGCCGCCTGTAATGCCGCCCGAAAAATGAACAGGAACTCAAGCAATTTTGTGTAGATTCACGGATTCTTTACTCCTTCGGGATATCCCTCATTAACAGCAATGCCACCATTTCCCGTTGCCTGGATGTACTACTGTTGTTTTTTAATGTCTCAATGACAATCATCTGTTTCCCGATTACCTTCTCGACCTTTTCCATTTTTTCTTTGAGCTGTTTTACCCTGGATTTCTTATCGTCTTCCAAGCTTTTTTGGATCCTTTTATAAACCTGTCGTGCCATTTGTAATACTGAGCTTGTGATATTCCATGTTCTCCGCAGATTTGGGAAACGCTCTTTTCTCGACGAAGACTTTCCAGAATTATTCCCATCTTTTCTTCCGTTAAGAGTTTCTTCGCAATTTACTGCACTCCCTTACCCTTATTCTAACCCTCTACTTTTTCTTGTTCAATTTTTTAGAGAAGTAGTATAATATAATACCCTCTCACCACCATTTTAATCTATGAAGTCCCAGTTTAATGGTGTTCCTCTTTTGATATCTTTTCTAGATTTACGTCCAAGAACCTTTTTTAGATATTTTGGGCTTAATCCCATTCCTGGTCTAATAGACTTAACATTTTCTTCTGTAAAAATATCTCCTGCTCTTATATCCTTTACGACAAATAAAGATCTACTGAATTCTCGTCCCTTTTTCATTTTTTCAGTCAGTTCATAACTAATTTGTCCGAGTGCTTTTTCTATATTTCTAACAGCTTTAACCATTTCAGCAAACTCGTCAGGTTCTAGTGAAAACTTTGCATCAGGCCCGCCCAATGATCTATCTAAAGTAAAATGCTTTTCTATCACTTTGGCACCAAGCGCCACAGCACCAGCAGGAACGGCAATTCCTTCGGTGTGATCGGAAAGTCCCGATATTACCCTGAATGTTTCAGCTAGATTTGGTATGGTCCTTAAATTAGCCTCCTCTATTGGTGCAGGATAAGAACTTGTGCATTTTAACAAAACTATTTGATTATTTCCTTGGTTTCTTATTGTGCTTACAGCAAGCTCTATATCGCTTAATGTGGCTATACCGGTTGAAAGAATTATAGGTTTTCTTTTTGAAGCAATGTATTCAATTAAAGGTATATCTGTTATTTCAAACGAGGCCACTTTGTATATTGGCACGTTCAAATCTTCCAAAAAATCAACCGCTGTTTTATCGAAAGGTGTTGAAAAAAACACAAGTCCTTCATCTTCAGCAATTTTCTTCAGTTTTGGATGCCATTCCCATGGGGTGTAGGCTTCTTTATACAACTGATATAAGCTCTTGCCAGCCCATATTGTACCCTCTAAGGTAAAATACTGATTGTTGCAATCAATAGTCATGGTATCCGGAGTGTATGTCTGAAGCTTTATTGCATCAGCTCCGGCTTCCTTAGCTTTCTTGATTATCTCAACAGCGTATTCGAATCTTTGCAGATGGTTACATGACATTTCAGCTACTATGAAGACAGGGTGACCATCTCCGATATATTTGTTACCTATTTTGAATTCCACACTCTTTCCACCTGCCTCCTAAATAATTTTTTGGATAGAACAAATGACGTATTCTTGTTGCTCGTCTGTCATCTTGGGATACATTGGTATTGATAGCTCACGTTTGTAATAGTACTCCGCATGTGGACAATCCCCCGGTTTGAAACCAAATTTCTTACGATAATATGGCTGCAGATGAACGGGAATATAATGAACTTGAGTGTAGATACCTTTTTCCCGAAGTTTCAGGTAAACATCCTTCCGATTTACATCATTCAAAAGGATTGGATAAAGATGATAGGCATGTCGATCAGGTTCTAAAACGCTTGGGGCTGGTACTATTTGTGGCATGTTTTCGAAAGCTATATCATATCTCCTGGCAATTTCATTTCTTCTTTCAAGAAAATATTCGATCTTCTTCAATTGTGAGATACCCAGAGCACACTGAAAATCTGTAAGTCTGTAGTTATATCCAAGGTAGTGTTGCTCATAATACCAGGGACCTTCATCTTTAGTGAGTTTATCCGGATCTTTTGTAATACCATGGGTTCGAAACATTTTCAATCTTTCGTAGAATTCTTCTTTGTTGGTAACAACCATGCCACCTTCTCCTGTGGTTATGTGTTTCACAGGATGAAACGAAAACACTGTCATGTCCGCCTCTTGACCCACCTTTTTGCCGTTTCTCACTGCTCCTAATGCATGTGACGCGTCTTCTATTATGGTAAAGTTATGTCTTTCTCTTAGCTCAAAAAAAGGTTCAAGATCAACAGGATAACCAGCAAAAGATACAGGAACTACCAATTTTGTCCTCGGTGTGAGCTTTTTCTCTACTTCTTGGGGATCGAGACAATAAGTTTTCATATCTATGTCTGCAAAAGTCACTTGTGCTCTCAAATAGAGCGCTGCGTTGGCGGTGGCAACAAAGGTTATAGGTGAAGTTATAATCTCGTCTCCTTCTGTAATACCCGCGGCAAAATAAGCTGCGTGAAGAGCAGAGGTGCCCGAATTAAATGCAACGGCATATCGAACTCCCACATAATCTGCTATCGCTCTTTCAAACTCTTCCACTTTTGGACCCTGCGTTATCCAGTCGCCTCTCAATACCTCAACTACAGCGGATATATCCTCCTCATCTATCCACTGTCTGCCATAAGGAATCGCTTCCATCAAGATCCTCTCCTCAAGAAAGGCTTAACCATTTTTCTAAGTTCTTCTTTTGTGAGCCACCAATCATTTTCGTTGCTCTTATAACTGAAATGTCTTCCAAGCCTTTCGCTTTCTCTGTATTTATCATAGATACTTGATCTTGGCGCAAATTGAGGTAATATTACGTATATATCCATACTGTTTTTCCTCATTTTCACAACATCTGCACCTTCATCTTCCGATATAAGTGTCTCGTGTATCTTTTCTCCAGGTCTTATCCCTATAAACTTAAACACACAATCTGGCACCATGGCTTTAGCAAGATCGACGATCTTCATACTAGGTATCTTTGGAACGAAAATCTCTCCTCCCAGTGCCTCTTCTAAAGCAGCGATAACTAACTGAACACCTTGCTCTATTCTTATCCAAAATCGAGTCATATCTTCGTGCGTTATCGGTAGTTCTCTTACACCTCGCTTTGCAAGATTGGCAAAAAATGGGATAACACTTCCCCTACTTCCCACTACATTTCCGTATCTCACCACCGAGAAAGCAGTATCTCTAGCACCAACATAAGCATTTCCAGCTACCATTATTTTTTCCATGACAAGCTTAGTAGCTCCATACAGATTTATCGGATTTACAGCTTTATCAGTGGAGATGGCCACGACTTTTTTCACTCTCATATCAATGGCGGCATTTACAATGTTTTCAGCCCCAACAATATTCGTCTTAACGGCTTCAAATGGATTGTACTCCGCTGCTGGTACTTGTTTTAGAGCAGCGGCGTGAACAACATAGTCCACACCTTCGAACGCTCGATACAGTCTTGCCTGATCACGAATATCACCAATGAAGTACCTTATGGGGTAGTTGTTAGGAGAAAATACCTTGGCCATTTCGTACTGCTTGAATTCGTCTCGACTGAATATTATCACCTTTTTTGGCTTGTAGTGCTCAAACACGTACTTTGTAAAAGCTTTCCCAAATGTTCCTGTGCCTCCTGTTACCAAAACCACTTTTCCATTAAGCATCAGAATTCCTCCCATAAATATTGTACCTCTCGCAAGAGCTGATAGCCAAAATTGCTTCTTATAAATATCTTCTAACATTTTCTGTTAAGAAGTC
>QNAO01000132.1 GCA_003641785.1 Thermotogae bacterium | reverse complement strand
CCTTTTTCATAACTGTAGTATTCTTGATAGTCATTTGCATAATATACCTTCGAATCCCTGAGCTCATCTTTCAATAACTCTTTTGTTCTTCCTTTCTCTGTTGAGTAATTGAAAACATTAACTGTGAACAAAGATAATATTTTTGAAAATTCTTTTATTCTGTACAAATCTTCAAAACTTTCCTTGGATTCAAGCAAATTCAGATAATACTGCCACACATCGCTTCCATGGACCCTGTCCTCACATGCAATTCCTCGCTCCTTCAGCCATTTCAAAACATCTCCTTGAACCCCTATCTCGCAAGGTATGAACAAAGACATTGTTTGGGCATCTATGAGTTTCACGTTTGAAGCAATGCTTCCAAATTTTAGCTCTTTCACAAGATCAAAATCAGTTTGGACGATGGATGAGTTAAGAATACTTTTCATCTTTTGAAGAACCTCATCGTAGTATGCGTTCATATCGATGATTCCTTTTTTCAGTTTGGGTAGGCTTTCTTTCGAAACCTGAGCTCTAATATCGTTTTTATAGACATACTTCCATTTTGTGTCTTCAAATACATAGAGACATGCCTTTGGTTTAATGCCGTGCCTATTCACGCGACCCATTGCTTGAACTATTGAGTCCAGTGGAGCTATAGCTCTGAAACCAATGTCGAAATCTATATCAACACCGGCTTCTATGGACTGAGTTGATATCAAAATGACTTTTCCGCATTGGTCTGAGTTAACTGTGCGAAGTATTTCCCTTCTTCTGCTTGGAAGAATTGTTGAATTCAAAAGGTATATTTCAAAATCCTTTGCGATTCTTTCAAACGTTTCGTACAGTTTCAATGATTCTCTGATGCTATTGAGGACAATAAGTACTTTTTGCTTATCTTTGCTCTTTTCCAAGATTTTGTGTGCAAATTCTTCAATGTTGGTTTCGGAAAATACCAGACCCAGGGGTTTGAGTTCTACTCTGTCAAAGAGCCTGTGCGCGTAGAGCTTTTTGACAAAATTGTCATTGAGTAGTTCGATGAAACGCTGTTTATCCTGTGTGCTCAACAGAAGTTCTTTGAATTTCGGCAAGGTAGCGCTCATAACTATGAAGGTCGTGTTTAAATAGCAAGCCAGGTAGTGGAACATCTGAGTAAGAAGGTCCCAGTATTTTGTCTTGTAAGCCTGGATTTCATCTATTACGATGATACTATTAGCCAACTGATAGAAATTGTAATTACTTGATTTTGCACTTTCAAATATCATATCGAAAAACTTTACATGACTCATAAACAAGAAAGGATAATTCATAAAGAGTTGCTCGGTGTACACTTTGAATTCTTCTGCATTTTCTTCTTTTTCATACGCTCGAATATATGTGTGGTCAAGTCTTGTGATAATGTCTTCTGAAATGAAACGTCTAAAATAGTCGTAGTTCTGCTCTATTATGTTAATGTATGGCAAAACATAAATCACCTTTCTGTAGTTACCTTTTTGAAGAAGTCTTCTCACTAACCTAAGTGCAAGATTCGTTTTTCCTCCTCCGGTCGGAACTTCAAGGAAAAACACGTTTCCACTATTGTCCGGGGTTTTTTCCAATAGCGATTGCTCAGAACTAACAGCTATGATTGACCTAAGTTCGTTCAATGAAGATATCTCGTTCAATTTCCCGCATTTGACAAGTAATTGATTAAAATTCGTATCTATGTAACAATTGAAATTTCCTTTCACCTCATGGCTGGATACATTTCTATTCAGTTTCTCAACTGTGTCCCTAGTTATGACTCGAGGGCAAAAACCGCACCCAGTTTCAAATTCCATTGTCGCAAAGTAATCAGCACTGAGAAGCAGCGAATTGATGATTTTGTACAGAAAAAAGAGCACAATCCTCCTTTCTCTATTGAATTTGATGATCTCCTTTACATTGAGTTGGGGTATTTGTTCCAGTTTCTGCAATAAGTTTTCTTTTTCTTTGTCTATGTATTTCTCAATGATTTGACGGACAGCTCTTTTCTTTCTGTTATATTCACTTGTTAACTCGCAAAATTCGTTTATATCACAAAGATGTGAGTGATGACGATGCACAACAGTTGACAAAGCAAATAATGTTTTGAATTCTTCGTCACTTAGCTGCTTTTCAATATACATACACCACAATTTGACAAGAATTGTAAAAAAACCTACATCACTGTGAGAAACTCTGATTTTCGCTCCTTTTAATTTTCTCTGAAACTGATCTGTAAGCTTTCCAATATCGTGATAAGCGATAATTTGTTTGATGCAATCCAGGAGCTTTTCTGAATTAACAGACATTCCCATATCTTTGAGCATTTTCAGAAGTATCTCGTTCAAATCATGGGTTTTGAAAAGCTTGTCAAGGTAATATTCAGTTCTTTCCACATGCCTTGCAAAGGGTTCATATTGTTCATTCTTTGAATGGGCGTTGGCACCTTTGATTGATTCAGAAAAGGAAAACAACTTCATCATCGTCGGTTTCCCGGAAGTCCTCCTGTGAATTTATTTTCACCAAATTTTCCGTAAGGACAAACGTTTCCTTTTCATAAAGCCAACTTTCGTTCAACCTTATTGGAAGCTGCTCGTAAATCGTGGTTCGTTTTTCTGACTTCAAAAAAGAGCAAGAGCTTGAATTTTCCATCGTGATGCAGGATTCCACCGCAAGACCCTTCAACTTGTATGATTTGTTTGTGCAAGCCTTTTTCAGGTAAATTTCAGAGAACTCCTCTATGTAAGCTGGAAACTCGTTTTTGCCAAAATACAAAGGATACACACTTTCCTTTTTTGATACCTTCTGTCTCAATTCTTCCCAGATTTGGACCTCTGACTGGGTGAACTCAGTTCTCAGTGGAACAACGATTTCATAGCGTATGGGTTCGTCCTTTCCAAAAAGCACCTGTTCTCGTACTTGGAGAATTCCCCCTTCTTCTTTTGAAGACAACCCAGACGAGTCATTGAATACAACGATGAATTTTGTCAGCGGTTTAGTGTACTTGGGAATAATAGCAATTTTGAAGTTCTTCAGTTTTTCATAGAATTCATTACTCTGATCTGGATATCCTTTTAATCCAAGTATCGCACCCATGATGCCAAGAACAGCCGGTTTATGAATGAAGTTGTAGGATATCAATACTGTATCGTTCGCATCGTTCTTCTTGAAGAAGGCAAAATCCCCAGCAATGTTGAAGCAGAAGGCTTCTTCCATGAAATCCCACCTTCCTGTCACATCATTTTTGACGGCGGCGACTCGGGAAAAGTGTTACTCTCGCAGCTAAGCGAGAATATCGTGTTGTTCCCACGATTCGTCCGCACCCGTGACTTTGCACACGTTGTTGTTCACACAATACTCAACCTTCTCGATGTGATCTGATGAGTACTTCTTCAAAAGGTCTCTTATTCTTTCAAGATGTATTGTTTCATCCTCATCAACGTCTACAAGTCTTTTTAAAGTGGGTAGCTGAAGTTGTGAATTATCTTTGAGTTGTATGAAAAGTAAAAGGACGTTCTCTGTACCTATTTTTGTTGTGGAATTGATGTATGTGGCACATTTTCGCATGGCTTCTTTCATTGTTTCAACTTCGTTGTGAGTTATGTTCATACCTTCAGGAAGGTTCATGGGATTCAAGACAAAGTCGTACACGTAATAGGACAAAAGGTTTTTGACTTCGTTTCCCAGGGTTGTGGCTTGGGCGTCTTCCTTGGTGCTGTAAGGTGAGAGTATTTCATTTACAAACGGCGTGTTCTTGTTGAATCTGTTCACACCATAGCTGATTTGAAGAGGACCTGTTATCGAGAAATTTTCCTTATTGTCTTTACTACCTTTTGCGAATGTGATTCCAAAGAACTTCACATCGATGAAATGATTGAAGTATTTCTTTCTCTCCTCTCGTTTCGTGATTTGTTCGGTGTTAATACCCCATTTTCTCATGAGTTCTTCGTTTTTAACAAAGTAGTTATCCCTTTCCTCTAAGCTTCGAGGATTACCGTTTTCGTTGAAAGAGCGCCAAACAAATACGTATTTACCTGTATCAACAAGATATCTTCTAACCGCGTACTTGAAAGCTTTGTCTGTTGCAT
>QNAO01000131.1 GCA_003641785.1 Thermotogae bacterium | reverse complement strand
CGATCTCAAGGTTCTTTTTATTTTGCCACAAAAGTCAGTTGAATATGAAAACGTGAAACTTGCTTGCAGGAACATATCTGGTGTCAAAGCCATAATTGCCGATAATCCGGGAGCAACAAGTGAAGGTAAGAATTCGGTGAGAATAGATGGGGTCAACGTTCTCGACATTCTCAACCACGACAAGCTTGTTCTGACAAAAGACATGGCCGCTAAGATCGAGGAGGTGCTTGGATGAAACAGAGCAAACTCACTGTATACGACATATTGGTGAGACCGTTGGTTACAGAAAAGACGATGCTTCTGAGGGGTGAGAGAAAGTATACATTTGAAGTCAATCCCTTGGCGAACAAGGCCATGATCAAACAGGCTGTCGAGAAGATGTTTAATGTGAAGGTTGAGAGTGTTAATGTATCCAATAGCAAAGCGAAGCCCAAAAGAAGAGGGAGATTTGAAGGATACACGAGGAATTGGAAAAAGGCAGTTGTCACTTTGGAGGAAGGGTACACCATAAAGGAACTTGAGGGCGAAGCCTAAGAAGGGGTGAAAGTGATGAAGCTCAAGAAATACAACCCAATTACTCCCGGCAGAAGATTTATGGCCATATTAGATAAATCAGAGATCAGCTCCCGCGAACCGGAAAAATCTTTGCTTGTACCTTTAAAGAAGTCGGGAGGACGCAACCACTATGGAAGAGTTACCGTTAGATTTCGTGGTGGAGGGCACAAGAGAAGATACAGAATAATGGATTTCAGACGGGACAAGATAGGAGTTCCAGCAAAAGTGGTGTCGATAGAATACGATCCAAACAGATCTGCGAGAATAGCCTTGCTTTTGTATGCTGATGGAGAAAAAAGGTACATTCTTGCTCCCAATGGTCTGAGCGTGGGCGAAAGGGTCGTCAGTGGTCCTGATGCTGAGATCAGGCCTGGCAACGCTCTTCCTCTGGAGAAGATACCTTTGGGTACTCTCGTTCACAATGTGGAGATGACCCCCGGTAAGGGTGGTCAAATTGCAAGATCTGCGGGAGTTTCCTGCCAGCTCATGGCGAGGGAAGGAAATTATGCGCTGCTGAAAATGCCATCGGGAGAACTGCGTCGTGTTCATGTGCGTTGTTACGCCACGATAGGTGTTGTTGGGAATGAGGATCACAAGAATGAAACGTATGGAAAAGCTGGAAGAAGCAGATGGATTGGCAGAAAACCTCATGTTCGTGGAATTGCCATGAACCCAGTTGACCACCCGCATGGCGGTGGAGAAGGGCGAGGTAAAGGACATAATCCCACGAGTCCCTGGGGAATACCAGCGAAAGGCTACAAAACTAGACGAGGTCGCAAATCATCTGATAAGTTCATTGTTCGTAGACGTAATAAGAGTTAAGGGGGTGGAATGAAATCATGGTACGGACGAAAAGAAGAAAAGGGCCTTTTGTAGACAAGAAATTGATGAAAAAGATAAGGATTCTGAACGAAACCGGAGAAAAGAAGATTATAAGAACCTGGAGCAGATCGTGTACCATAGTTCCAGAAATGGTGGGACATACGATTGCTGTTCACAATGGTTTGAAACACATACCCGTGTACATCACTGAAAACATGGTTGGACACAAACTTGGGGAGTTTGCTCCTACACGCAGATTTGGTGGCCATGCAGACAAGAAAGCAAAGAAAGGACAGCTGAAGTAAGGAGGGGAAACCCGTGACTGTTGAAGGTAAAAGACCCAAGAGATCTGTCTTGCACAGGACGAGAAAAGAGCAGATACAAGAGCAAGAAGCAAGAGCCATTGCAAGATATATTAGAATCTCGCCAAGAAAAGCGAGAAGTGTTGCAAATACAGTTCGTGGAAAGAGTGTTGAAGAAGCTTTTCGCATTCTTGAGATGTCGCCGAAAAAGGCTGCCCGCATCATTCACAAAGTTCTGAAATCTGCGGTTGCCAACGCTGAAAACAATAAGGGTATGACTGTTGACAACCTTTATGTTACTACTTGTGTGGTGGATGACGGACCCAGATACAAGAGAATTTGGTTCCGTGGTAGAGGAAGGGCAGATATAATACAAAAACGTATGTCACATATTACTGTTGGTGTCGGAAATCCTGAGAAAAAAACTAAGTGAGGTGATACAGTGGGCCAGAAAGTTCATCCCAGAGGATTCAGACTTGGTGTCAGTAGCGATTGGCAGGCTAAATGGTTCAGCAAAAAGAAATATTCCGAGTGGTTAGAAGAAGATGAAAAAATCAGAACTATTATAAAGGGATCCTACGGACATTCGGGTATTAGTGAGGTTTTTGTTGAAAGACCTGACAATGAAGCTGTAACGATAACCATCAGAACCGCACGTCCAGGTGTTGTGATAGGAAAAAAGGGCTCAGAAATTGGAAGCTTAAGAGAGAGGCTTGAAAGAGAGTTAAATAGACGCGTCTTGATAAATGTGGATGAAGTGAAAACGCCTGAGACTGATGCACAGCTTATTGCCGAGAACATTGCCGGTCGTATAGAAAAACGAGCTTCTTACAAGAGAGCAATGAAACGAGCTCTTTCAGATGCTTTGAGGCGTGGAGCTCTTGGTGTGAAGATAATGGTGTCCGGAAGACTCGCTGGTGCAGAAATAGCAAGAAGGGAATGGTACTTAAGAGGGAGATTGCCACTTCAAACTATGAGAGCAAAATTAAGCTACGGAACCGCAGTAGCACAGACGAAGTACGGCACTATTGGGATAAAGGTTTGGATCTACAACGGTGACGCGAAAGTTTAACACGAGGAGGTCTTAAATATGTTGATGCCACGTAGGGTCAAATACAGGAAACAACAGCGAGGTCGAATGCGTGGAAGGGCTAAAGGCGGAACAGAAGTAGTCTTTGGTGAAATAGGACTCAAGGCATTAGCTCCTGCGTGGATTACCGCGCAGCAAATAGAGGCTTGTCGTATAGCTATAATGCGTGTAATGAAGAGAAATGGGAAGGTATGGATTAGAGTTTTTCCAGATAAGCCTTATACGAAGAAGCCGGCTGAAACAAGAATGGGTAAAGGTAAAGGTAATGTGGAAGGTTGGGTTAGTGTTGTTAAACCCGGTAGGATACTCTTTGAAATAAGTGGAGTTAGCGAGAATATAGCCAGGCAGGCTTTGACTTATGCGGCAAGTAAGCTGCCCATTCCCACCAAGATAGTGGAGAGGCATTTATTCGGGGGTGAGGCGGTATGAAGATCTCTGAGATAAGGAACTACACAAATGAAGAACTCTTGAACTTGGTGGAAGAGAAAAAAAAGCAGCTCATGGAGATGAGATTTCAGCACGCAATGGGTCAAATAAGGAACACGACTCAGCTCCAGGTTGTGAAAAGAGATATAGCCAGAATCAAAACAATACTTCGAGAACGGGAACTGGGAATAAGGAGGTAGTAGATCATGCCAAAGAAGAGGTTTGTTGGTACCGTTGTCAGCAATAAGATGAATAAGACAATCGTTGTCGCCGTTGAGAGTTTGATTAAGCACCCTGTTTACAAAAAATATATTAAGAGAACTAAGAAATATCATGCCCATGATGAGCAAGATGCGTGTCATATAGGTGATACCGTGGAAATCGTTGAATCAAGACCTCTGAGTAAAACGAAAAAATGGCGAGTGCTGAGAGTTGTCAAGCGGGCAGTTCTGGGAGCTGATCAGAAGGCATCAGCAGAGGAAGGTGAAGAGTCATGATACAACAGGAGTCTTATTTGAGTGTTGCTGACAATTCTGGAGCAAAGAAACTGCGTGTCATAAGAGTACTGGGTGGATACCACAAGAGATACGGAAGCGTTGGAGACACTGTGGTTTGCTCCGTAAAAGATGCCATTCCAAATGCGGATATCAAGAAGGGTGAAGTCGTCAAAGCTGTGATAGTAAGAACCCGAAAGGCGTTGAAGAGAGCTGATGGAACCTACATAAGATTCGATGACAACGCAGCAGTGCTTGTTGATAAGTTTAACGAGCCAAGGGGAACACGCGTTTTCGGTCCTGTTGCAAGAGAAATTAGAGAAAAGGGCTACATGAAAATAATTTCTCTTGCTCCCGAGGTTCTTTGAGAGGTGATTGAGATGAAGATAAGACGTGGTGATTTGGTTCAGGT
>QNAO01000130.1 GCA_003641785.1 Thermotogae bacterium | reverse complement strand
CTACGCACATCTTTCAATGCGTCCTGTGGACTATTCTTTCTCCTTCTCATCCTGCTTTTTCTCCAGAGGTAAATTGTATTTCTTACGGATTCTTCTTTCGATTTCCAGCGCTATTTCAGGATTTTCTTTGAAAAAGGCGACAACGTTGTTCTTACCCTGACCAAGGGTGAATTCCTTACCGTTTTCTCCCACATAGTAGAACCAGCTTCCCTTTCTCTGAAGAAGATCCTCGGAAAGAGCGACGTGGAAAAGATCGTTCTCCCTTACTATACCTTTTCCATAAATTATGTCGAAAACGGCTTTTTTGAATGGTGGTGCGACTTTGTTTTTGACAATTTTAGCCGAAACGACATTCCCTATGATTTCCGCTCCGTCCTTGATCGTTTCTGCACGTCTTACCTCAATTCTGAGCGTTGAATAAAACTTTAAAGCGATACCTCCCGTGGTTGTCTCAGGGTTTCCGTAAAGAACACCTATTTTCATCCTTATTTGGTTTGTGAATATGACGACAGCGTGAGATCTGTTAACGTTTCCTGCTATCTTTCGGAGAGCTTGAGACATAAGCCTTGCCTGTAATCCAACCTGCATATCGCCCATTGCTCCTTCGATCTCGACTCTTGGCACCAAGGCGGCTACAGAGTCCACCACGACTAAATCAACGGCATTGCTCCTTATTAACTCGTCCACAATTTCAAGAGCCTGCTCGCCGTAGTCTGGTTGAGATATGAGCAGAGATTTCAGATCCACTCCAAGCGCCTGTGCGTAGACCGGGTCCAAGGCGTGCTCGGCATCGACGATCGCTGCTATTCCGCCGGCTTTCTGCACCTCGGCTATCGCGTGAAGAACAACAGTTGTCTTACCACTTGCTTCGGGACCATATATTTCCACAATTCTGCCCCTTGGATAACCGCCCACACCTGTGGCAATATCTAAGGAAAGAGATCCTGTTGGGATCACATCAACGGGCATAACCTTTTTGTCATCGCCAAGTATCATTATAGAACCCTTTCCAAAGCTGTTTTCTATCTTTCGTATCGCTTTTTCCAGGACTTCTACCCTGGCTTTCTGCTCCTTTTCATTCATTCTTTATCAATCCTCCTTCAAAGCGGCACTCGTAGACGCATTTGTAAATTGGACCCGATGGTGTTAATTTTGAAGAATAGATAGAAAACCTGTCAACACCGACAACAATTGGTTCGATGTTAATATCTTCAATAAATCTGTCCCACATAACTGGGTAGTCCTTGATTCTCCCAAGAGTTATGTGGGGCGCAAACCTTTCCTCAAAAGAAAAGCCGTGCTTTGAAAGCTCTCCACGCATTTCTTCATAAAGCCGAGAAAGGGCTTTCCTCGCTTCCACACCCATCCAAAAGACTCTTGGGGCTTTACCTTTCTTGAAGCATCCCACCTTTTCCACGACAAATGAAAAGGAAGGGAATCCCCTGACTCTTCGGCAAAGATGTTGAGCTATCTCATCAACCTGTCTCGGTTGAACTTCGCCGAGAAAAAACAAAGTTAAATGAACATTTTCTCTTTTCACCCAACTGGCTCGGAAGCCTCTTTTCTTGAGTTTCTCAACTGTTTGCATCGCGGCATCTCGAACCGCATCGTTAACATCAATAGCTATGAAGCAACGCATGACTTCATCCCCCCAGAAATCTCTTGTTTTGAACAACATACACGGCGCCGGAGACCACCGTAAAAACGGCGCAGATGTGTACAAGGAAAATTGTAAGAAACTTTGCGTCAAATACGAACACCTGCGAGATGAGCACGAAGGTCACAAGAATAATTTGAGTGACTGTTTTGATCTTTCCCCATATATTTGCCTGGACTACCTTTCCTTTACTCGAAGCAAGGATTCTGAAGGCGCTCACTACGTTGTCTCTGGAGATGATCAGCGCGACCAACCAGGCTGGAATGTAACCAAAAGGTATCAAAGCTATCATCACGGAACTGATCAGAACTTTATCTGCGATTTGGTCCAGTACTTTGCCGGTATTCGTTATGAGGTTCAATCTTCTTGCAATCAGCCCATCAATGTAATCGGTGAATGAGGCAACAGCGAACAGCACCAAAGCCCAGGTCCAGTTTGAAAGCGATATGAGCACAAAGATGGGAATAGTCAGCAGTATTCTAAAAACTGTGATGGAATTGGGAATGTTCATAGTGCCACTCCTTCCAGGTCATAGTCAAGGCTGGTAGTAATGGTAACGTGGTAGAAGCCGGGAATTATTAAAGAATCGCGGCTTTGCACAAACACATTGCCGTCCACCTCAGGAGCATCCATGAAGCTTCTTGCGATGTAGTAACCATTTTCTTGTTCTTCTACAAGAGTCTCAATCGTTTTACCCGTCCATCTGCTCATTCGTTTTCTGGAGATCTCTTTTTGAAGAAGCATGAGTTCTTCTTGCCTCGCTAACGCGGTGTCATGTGGGATTTTTGGAAAAAAGCTTTTAGCTGGTGTTCCTTCTTCATCAGAGTAAACAAAACAGCCCAGCCTATCAAATTGAGCCTCTTTGAGAAATTCCAAAAGTATTTCAAAATCGTTTCTCGATTCACCGGGGAAACCAACAATGACACTTGTTCTGACAACCGCATCAGGTCGAGCACTCCTGACTTGCTGCAGAATATCCAAGATTTGCTCGCTCTTTTTCTGTCTGCCCATTTTCTCAAGAATCTTGTCACTACCGTGTTGGACTGGTATATCAAAATAAGGAAGAACCTTTTTACAAGTTGTCATTGTATCTATCAATTGAGGTGTGATATGATCAGGGTGCAGGTACATCACCCTGATCCAGAATCTTCCATCTATCGAATCAAGTTTCCTCAGTAGATCACAGAGAGTGCCTTCGTTGGTATCTATCCCGTACGCCGAAGTGTCCTGTGCCACGAGTATTATTTCCAGGACTCCGTTTCGAACGAGCTGCTCAGCTTCCGAGATAACGAAATTCATCCTTCTGCTTCTGTAAGAGCCCTTGAATGCTGGAATTGCGCAAAAGGAGCACGTGTGGCTGCACCCGTCAGCTATTTTTATATACGCATACGGTCCACTGTCGAAGCGCACTGAGGTGCTGTAGATGCTCTCTGGGTGACGGTAAATAACTTTCTTTTCACCTTTTTCTACAGCATCGGCGATTCTCTCTGGTGGGACAACACCAAACCATCCGTCAACTTCGTGAATTTCCCTTGTAAGATCCTCAAAATACCGCTGAACTAAACACCCTTTGACAAACAACAGGAATTTTCTGTGTTTCTTGTGCTCTATAAAATCGAATATTTCGCTTATAGAATCCTTTTTAGCTTCCTCTATGAATCCGCATGTGTCCAGAATGACTGCCTCTGCTTCTTCAATATCTTCAACGATCTCATGTGATCTCTGCTCCAGAATCGCCCTCAAAACGGCGCAATCTGCTTCGTTCTTTGGACAACCCAATGCCTTTATTCCTATTTTCACTAATATTCACACCTTCCAGTGAAAGCCTTCGCTTCTCCAGATAAAGGTTTCTTATGTGCTCGAGCTCTCTTTTGTACTCGTCATTCGCGTAGTTTGGATAAGTGAATTCCCAATGTCTGAATGATCCATTAAGGTACATGAGAGTGATTTCAGCGTACACTCCTTTGCCAACATAGATCCTATTTGTCCAACTCTTTGTTGAAGCCAGAATGAAGTTCATATGATGAATATACCCCGGGTCAAGATTGAATTTTCTCTTGCCTTCAACCGCAAACGCCATTTCTAATTGATTTGTTTTCAACTTAACATCGGCTATCAGAGAGGGATGAATTAATCTCTCAAAACCAATCAGCTTACCCTTAGAACCCGGTCCCAGCTCCTTGTCATAGTAAGTGGTGTACCTCCCAAAATCGAGTTCCTTAGATATATAGTCAATTTTTCCAAATGATTCTTCAAGAAGTGGCGTTATCTCCTTGAACCAGTAATCCAGATACGGTGAAAACATGAAGATCACAAGGTTCACCATCTCCGGGGAGCTCACCTTTCCCACACTATCACCTCAAAGCTGTCAAGCCTTACCACCCATTCCTTTCCTACTGTCTTGATAAGACATGTTCCAGTGTTTTCAGTAACAGTGTGCTTTGTGCCCT
>QNAO01000129.1 GCA_003641785.1 Thermotogae bacterium | reverse complement strand
GTTTTGTATGCACATTCAATGGTCGACAGAGAACTCACAAAAAGAGGCTGGGAAAGAAAGGCTTCAGCTTTTGTCAACGGTGCCTGGGTGGCTCTCTATAAAAACGGTGTAAAGAAAAGAGTAGTTTTGGTCTGCGAAAAAGATTCACTGGGCTTCGAGGAATTCAAGAAGTCAGTTGTTATGGCTTTGTTTTCAAAAAGCAGGGAAATTCACATCTACAGTGATCACGTTTCGCTCCATGTTCACAAAGCGATGACGAAAATCAATTCGAACAGAAGAGTTCATAAATTGAGAATTACTGTGATATCACACAATTATTCAGCCAAAAGGAGGCACTATTTTTAAATGTTTATCACGATAATATTAATTACAATTATCACCGCTGCTTTATTTGCCGTGCTCATTTCCTATTTGAAGAAGCTGAGTAGTAAAAAGGTGAGACTGACTGAACTTCGAAAACAGTGGCTGGAAGGAATCGAAGACGGTTGGGATTTCGAGCGTTTCATTGGTGATTTATTTACAGCGCTCGGTTATAAGGTAGATGTCACAAAGGGTTCACGAGATTTTGGAGTTGACATAGTCGTGTGGGAACCCGGTGAACCTGTAACTCTGCAAGCGAAGTTTTATACAGGTTCAATTAAAAGATACGCTCTTGAAGAATCATTGGTAGGTGCGACAATTTACGGAACAAGAAGAACAGGTGTGATCACGACGGGAGAAATACCGCGCTCTCTTTATAAGTTGGCCAGAGAAATAGAGAAAAGGACTTTCGTTAAAGAGATTGTTCTTTTAGGACGTACTGAAATTGAAGAGATGCTTCGTGGTATGAGATTGGTATGAGTAAGGAGGTGTAGGTGTGAGGGATTATCGAGAGATACCTTTGTGGAAAGATGTTTCAGCCGAGGATTGGAATGATTGGAAATGGCAGGTGAGCAACAGAATTATGTCACTTGACAAGCTTCAACAGGTTGTCAAGCTCACCGATAACGAACGTGAGGGGATCCGTCATTCTTTGTTTTTTTTGAGAATGGCCATAACTCCTTATTACTCAACATTGATGGATCCCGAAGATGCTAACTGCCCCATAAGAAAGCAGGCAATACCCACTGCGAATGAGCTTCATATATCACCTGAAGAAATGAGAGATCCTCTTCACGAAGATGTGGATTCTCCTGTTAAGGGACTCACGCACAGATATCCTGACAGAGTTCTACTCCTGGTTACAGATCAATGCTCGATGTACTGTAGACACTGCACGAGAAGGCGCCTTGCAGGTGAGACCGATTCTCCTCTTCCCAAGGAACTTCTGGATAAGGCTGTGGACTATATAAGAGATCACAAAGAAATACGCGATGTCTTGCTGTCTGGTGGAGATCCCCTGACTTTATCAACAGAAAGACTCGAGGAAATAATATCAAAGTTGCGAGAGATACCGCATGTAGAAATAATACGGATTGGTACTCGTACACCTGTTGTCCTGCCCATGAGAATAACAGATGAACTCTTGAATATGCTGAAAAAATACCATCCTATATGGATAAATACCCATTTCAACCATCCTGTTGAATTCACAGATGAGTCAAGAAAAGCTCTCGCGGCATTGGCCGATGCGGGTATCCCACTTGGTAATCAAAGTGTTTTGCTAAGAGGAGTGAATGATTGCCCTCAAATCATGAAAAAGCTGGTTCACGAGCTTGTCAAAAATCGTGTCAGACCGTACTACATGTATCAATGCGACCTTTCACGAGGTCTTGCGCATTTTAGGACAAGTGTTGCAAAGGGGATAGAGATAATTGAATATCTCCGTGGTCACACATCTGGATTTGCCGTGCCAACATATGTTATAGACGCACCAGGAGGAGGAGGAAAAATACCAATTGAGCCTCAGTACTTGATTTCCATGGGAGAAGGTAAGGTCGTGGTCAGAAACTATGAGGGAGGAATTTTTGTATATCATGAACCTCGGAACTATAAGAGCAGTTGTCAGGAGGATTTCATTGAAACTGAAAGGCGAAGTGATGAGGGAGTGGCTTCTCTTCTCTCGGGAAAAAAGAGATATCTGGTGCCGGAAGGAACTAAAAGGTTGCGGAGGATAGCACATTGCAACGAAAACGACTGATCTATGTAATTGGAAACGCCAAGAACGTTGGGAAAACGACGGTTTTGAAGCATGTTGTTGCAAGAGAGTGTTCAGCATGTGTCACAAGTATAGGCTTAGATGGAGAGCGATTTGATTCTCTTACAGGTGGTTTAAAACCTTCTATAACACTCGACGCGAATTCAAGAGTAGTCACAGCTGAACGGTTTTTAGACGCCCATCGCTTTGAAATAATACAACATGTTGAGCACAATCCAATAGTGGGAGACATATTTCTTGCCAGAGTGCTACTCAAGAGCGATGTGATTGTTGCGGGTGCAACTTTTAAGGCGATAAATGCGTTGATGAATGTCAAGGGATTCGATGTTGTAATTGTCGACGGAGCCTTGGACAGGTTGATCCACGCGGGTTTTGCTGATGATTCTCAGCTTGCCGTGGTTGTCGGCGAGGGGTCTCCCGCAGTTGGAGAGCATGAGGTAGTTTCGTGGCTCACAAGAGTGTTATCTTTGCTTCATATACCTTTGGCTCCTCAGGATGTGAAAGCAAAGCTGCAAAATTCGCATTCGTTGAAGTTTTTGGACTCCAGTGGGAATGTTGTTGAAGTAAAGGCAAAATCGCTGTTAGGTGAAGATGTCGATCTTGGGAAATTGGGCAGTGGATGGTTGTACGTTCCGGGAATCCTATTTTCAAGTGTTGCTAAGCGCTTTTGTAATATAAAGTTTTGCCTTTCCAATCCTTTTGCTCTCGTGGGAACTGGACCAATTTCTGCTAATATATATACAGTTAGAAAAATTCACATATACGGTGTTTACACCAGTTTTTTCGCAAGGTCAGATCTGGAAAAAAAGGTGCATGAGATTGCCAGGATGTACGGTTTGAGTTGTGAAAATGTCTTAAGTGCTGAATTTAAGGAGGGGTTTCAGTGACGAGCCTCACAGTGGAAGTCAGCGAATTGGTGAGCAAAGTGACTTTAGCGTCTAAAGCGGCAGCAACGAAGGCGGTAAAACCTATTCTCGCCTGTTTCTTGTTCGATATATCGGAGCAAGGGGCTTTCGTGCAGGCAACAGACTTGGAGACGAGTATCAAGGCAAGAATTGTGTGTCAAAGTGAGGATCATTCTACATTTGCTGTTGATGCCAAAGCCTTCTACGAACTTGTAAGAAGCCTTCCAGATGAGCCTGCTAATCTGAAATTTGAAAACGGTGTTCTTGAAATTAAATGTGGCAGAAGTTGTTTCAAAGTGGCAACGCTTGACGCGTCCGAGTTTCCAGAGATTTCCGTCTCTGATAATGGGAATTCTTTGACTTTGGAAAGAGCGACTCTTCTTGACATGATAGAGAGAGTGCTGTTTTCCGCTGCGACAGATGAGTTCATGCGTAACTTGAATGGCGTGTACTGGGAAATTGGCAATGGTTTTCTGAGACTTGTTGCCTCAGATGGCTTTCGCCTTGCTCTGGCAGAGGAAAAGGTGGCGAATGAAACAGAATCAGGTTTTCTTCTGTCTTTGAAAAGCATGAAAGAGCTTTTGAGTGTTCTTGCAAACTGTGGTGATTCATCTGTGACCTTGAACTACGATGGAAACAGACTTTCTCTCACTACCAGTGAGATTGAAACAGTTATGAGAGTGGTAGATGTTGATTTCCCGGACTATCGACGTGTTCTCCCCACAGCTTTTAGATGCAAAGCCGTGGTTTCGAAAAACGATCTACTCGAAGCTCTGAAAAGAGCGTTCGTTATCGCAAAAAGAGGTAGTGAATCTGTGAGGTTAGATGTGACAGAAGAGTCAATGCTCCTGAGCAGCAAGAGCCCTGACTTTGGAGAAGTCAGTGAGGAAATATCGATTCAGAAAGAAGGGGAGGACATCACCGCTGCTTTCAATCCCCGGTTTCTAACGGAGGCTTTGCGACATCTTCATACTGATGAGGCAGAGCTTAATTTTGTGGATGGTACAAGCCCGTTGCAGATAAATCCCCTCGATGTTGAAGGCTATCTCTACATAGTGATGCCAATT
>QNAO01000128.1 GCA_003641785.1 Thermotogae bacterium | reverse complement strand
TGTGATAAGAAAAACAGAGAAAAGCTTATCGAGAAAGTCATATATGCTGTTGATCCCGCAACTGGGTTTATTGTGGCAGCAGCCTTGATAAAACCGGAGAAATCTTTGTCTTCTATCGATGTGCGATTTCTTCTCAGAAGATTCAACGAGAAACTCTTTGCGAAGGGAGCAAGCAGGGAACAGATGCGAACCTGTGAGAGCTTTGGATTACCACTTGAAGATTTTCTTAGCATAAGTCTTCAAGCCATGCAAAAGATAAGTGCCGATCTTGGATTATAGGGGGGATCGATGTGTCCAACCTTGAATACAAAATTGAAGAAACATTGGCAAAGTACAAATCGAGCTACAGTTTTGAATTGATGGTGGGGAAAGTAACGAAAGAACAAATCAGAAAAAGTATTGAGCACACTTTGTTGAAACCGTATGCTTCTCCAGCCGATGTTGAAAAGCTTTGTAGAGAAGCAGTGGAATATGGATTTCTGGGTGTATGTGTGAATCCCTCACTTGTTCCTGTTGCTGTTTCAACTCTTCGTGGAACAGATGTGAGAGTAGTTACAGTCATAGGTTTTCCATTGGGTTGCAACACTCAAATGATAAAGGCTAAGGAAGCACAAGAAGCCCGTGAAGCCGGAGTGAGCGAAATAGATATGGTAGTTCACATAGGAATGCTTAAAGCGAATGAGTGGCTGTACGTGTATGAGGACATCAGAGCTGTCGTGGAAGCAGCAAGAGATTTGGCTGTAAAGGTTATTCTTGAAACATGTTATCTCAGTGATGAAGAGAAAATAGCAGCTTGCGTTATTGCGAAAGAAGCAGGAGCTTCCTTTGTCAAGACTTCCACAGGTTTTGGAACAAAGGGCGCTACTGTTGAAGATGTTCATCTCATGAAATGGGCTGTCCCTGATCTTGGAGTGAAAGCCTCAGGTGGAATAAAAAATTTCAGTCAGGCAACTGAGATGATTAGGGCCGGAGCAAACAGGATTGGCACCAGTTCTGGTGTGAGTATTATTTCTGAGGGGGTATGAACATGAGATTTGACGATATCACGTTGAAGAGCTTTTGTGAAAGAGTTGCAGATGGAACTCCAACACCTGGGGGAGGAGCAGTTAGTGCTGTTGTTGGCGCATTTGCAGCTTCGCTGATTGAAATGGTTGCCAATCTGACAATTGCAAGAAAAGATTACGCAGAATGGCACTCGGAGATGGAAAAGGTTATCGAATCAATGCAAAAGTGTCGTTTGGAGTTGTTTCAGTTTGCCGATAAGGATGTTCAGGCTTTTGACGAGGTTATGAATGCGTATAAGCTCCCAAAAGACACACAGGAAAAGAAGAAACAGCGATCTGAGGCGATACAAAAGGCTCTTGAGAATGCGGCACATGTACCATATAGAACCTGTCGATGTCTTCGAGAGGTGTTGAATGCTTCTGAAGTCGTTGCAAAATGGGGCAATGTGAACGCCATTTCAGATTCTATAAGCGCTGCTGAACTTGCTCGTAGTGCATTTAATTCTGCGAAGGCAAATGTGCTTATCAATGTGAAGTACATAAAGGATGAGAGCGTCAAAAAGCTACTCCTTCATGAGATGGAAACCTTTACGGGTGAAGTTGAGGGAATTATGAGATTGGTAAGAAAGGCAGTGAAAGAACGTGGAGGATTCGAAGTTTGAAGTTGTAGCAGTGGATGGATTAGCTCGTTTGGGATATCTGAAAACAGGACATGGAAATGTTCAGACTCCCGTGTTTATGCCCGTTGGTACGAACGCCAATGTGAAGCTGTTGTCAACACGCGACCTTGAAGAACTCCAAGCAGAGATAATACTGTCAAACTCTTACCATCTTGCAGTTAAACCGGGAGTGGATGTAATAAAGTCCTTAGGTGGACTGCATTCGTTTATGGACTGGAGAGGTGGTATACTAACAGACAGCGGTGGATTTCAAATATTCAGCTTGCGAAAATTGATTGAAGTTGATGATGAAGGCGTCCTTATAACCTCCCCAGTTGATGGCTCAAAGCTCTTTCTTACACCAGAGCTCTCTATACGTATTCAGCGCGATTTGGGTTCCGACATAGTTATGGTCCTGGACCAATGTGGTCATCCAAACAGTAGTTATCTTGAGACAAAGGATGCGCTTCGAAGAACGCATGCTTGGGCTAAAAGATCTGTTCAGGTTGGTGTTGCAGATAATCAAATGCTTTTTGGAATAGCCCAGGGTGGGATGTTTTCCGATCTAAGAAGAATGAGTGCGCAGTATCTTGCAGGATTGAATTTTGATGGATATGCAGTGGGAGGATTGAGTATTGGAGAACCATTGGATTTGACCCTTGAAATGACCTACGAAACTACTAACAACCTTCCAAGAGACAAGGCAAGGTATTTCATGGGGGGAGGATCGCCGGACTTGATTGTGCAGCTCGTGGATTTAGGTGTTGATATGTTTGATAGCGTTTTTCCTACAAGGATAGCCCGTCATGGCACGGCTCTTACGAGTTATGGAAGGCTCAATGTTCGTTCGTCGAAGTTCAAAACGGATAAGTCACCAATTGATATGAACTGTGATTGCTTTGTATGTAGGCGTTTTAGCAGGGCATATATTCACCACCTTTTCGATAGAAAGGAGGTTCTGGGAGGAACCTTACTGAGTTTTCATAATATCAGATTTATGATGAATCTTATGAGGCGTATTAGAGAATCGATTTTAAAAGGTTCGTTCAAACTCCTGAAAAAGGAGGTGCTTGAACTTTATGAGCAAAAAAGGGATTCTAATTGCGATGTTGTTGGCAACGATCGCGGTTTTAACACTGGGTGATGTTGTTGATCCGAGTGCTAATGGGCATTACTTTGTCTCAGGTGGTCCTTGGGCTTTTCGATGGAATCCAGCTGGTTTAATGAGGAATGAAGTTAGACAGCTTCTTGTATCAAATATTTTGAGATTCGGTTCAAGCAACATGAGAGGCTTTTCTGTGGCTTTGGTTCAACCTGCTGTGGATTCATTTGCTGGTGTCATAGAGTTTTCAAGTGATTTCTCAGATTTAGGAGCAGAACGGCTTTCATTTGTCTATGGTTTCGCTGGTAAATCTGGAGATGTTGATCTTGGTCTAAACCTTGGTGTGGAAAAAATTGACGACGATGACTTTTCGATTTTCCTTGATGTGGGGGCAACGGGAAGATTCTCTGGCCTTGAGTATGTTTACTACAGTGTTGCTGTTAGAAAGTTCAGGGTCTACTCTACTCTGAGCGATCTCACAAATCTTGCAGACGTTGGTGGTGGTGTTTTAATAGACTATGATCAGATGAAGTTTTCAGCCAACGTTGGGTATCTCTCAAATGAGATCTGGGATTTTACGGGAGGAGCAGAAGTCAGTGTTGATCCTATTAGCTTGTACGTCACTGTTCCTTACATGTATTCCACGCTGACAGAGCAAAGCACTGTGTTTATCGACGCGGGTGGAACAGTCAACGTTGGAAATTTCACCATTGGCGCGTCTGTGTTGTATCCATTTGGTGCGAAACAAGAAAGTTCAGATCTATTTTCAGAGCTTTCTTATGATTTTCACATAGACATAAGAATTGGAGTGAAATGGTGAGGGGAAAGACAAAAATACTGAGTGAAGATGAGATTCGTCGATCCTTGGTAAGAATCGCGCATGAGATTGTGGAGCGTAACAATGGAATAAGAAACGTTGTTCTCGTTGGAATATTGACCAGGGGAGCTTTCATTGCGAACAGGATTGGAAAATTCATAGAAAATATCGAGCAACAGCGTGTGCCAACCGGTGAACTTGATGTGCGACCATACAGAGATGATGAAAAGCGAAGCTCCGAAGATAGATCATCAATTGGCTTTCGATTGGATGGAAAAACAGTTGTTCTCATCGATGATGTGTTGTTTACAGGGCGCACCGTTAGAAGTGCATTGGATGCCTTGACTCATAGAGGACGACCGTCATCGGTTCAACTTGCCGTTCTGGTGGATCGCGGTCATCGTGAGCTTCCTATTAGACCTGACTTTGTGGGCAAGAACCTTCCGACATCTAAGACAAGAGAACGAGTGAGTGTGAAGCTAAAGGAACTGGATGGAGAGGACGCTGTGTATATTGTTCATATGGAGG
>QNAO01000127.1 GCA_003641785.1 Thermotogae bacterium | reverse complement strand
TTCTCACCTTCTTGACATTTACCCCTACTATCCTTGCTTTTTCAGCGTTTCCTCCAGTCGCATAAAGGTGCCTTCCGAAAGCCGTTTGTCCAAGTATCCAAAGCAGTATAACGAACAAAATTATGAGATAGACAAAAGAGAGGGGTAATAGACCAAATACTCTCGTATTGAAAATCTCAGAGAAATTGTAATCGACGTACCCACCGGGATAAGGAAGCAGTAATAGAGTAACACCGGTTATTACTATACTCGTGGAAAGTGTCGCTATCAGAGGATGCAGATTTAGAAAGGAGACGAGAAATCCATTACTAAGACCTACAACCGCAGAAAAAGCGAAGATTGCCAAGACCCCCAACAACATTCTTTGTGGGCTCGAGTTTATGAGAGTAGCTCCAATGGCGGTGCTTGCACTGGCCACTGCTCCCACAGAAAGATCTATTCCCGCCACCAACAACACAAGTGTCTGTCCAAGAGCGACAACTCCTAAAGGAGCAGCTTGAGCCATTAAATTGCCAATACTCGTTAGACTTCTGAAACTTTCTCTTGAAACAAGCGCAAAAACTATTAACACGACGGCGACACCGTAAATTGTGACAAGTTGCCTGTCTATTTTCTTTCTCACGCGCCAAATCCTCCCGAAACAGTCTCTTCATATGAAATTTTTGGGAATTTGAAGCCTTTTCATCGCGTCTATAGCTTTGTCAATGTGCGATTGCCCTCTGGAAACAGGAAAGATGCCATGCCCTGGAAATAACATGTCGACATCGAGGCCATCAAGTTTGCGTATGCTTTTTCTGTAACTTGAAAGATCACATGTATCTATATTCAAAAGACCCACCACACCATCATAAAAAACAGTGTCTCCACTGAACAAAGCTCTTCCCTCAGGGAGATCAATCAAGAAGCACAATGAGCCCGGGCTGTGTCCTGGAACATGAATCGCTTTGAAAACGTGTTTGCCACACCGAACAACATCACCGTCAGAGAGCTGTTTAACGCGCTTACATGGATGGAAAACATAGTCGAAAGAATAGAAACCACTCTTCTTAGCAACATCAAGTCCCAACAATCTTTCGTCCGCGGTCCCAACGAGATCTGATTCAAGATAACTAACGAAAACATCACATCCAAAGTTTTCACTGAAAAAGTGTGCTCCCCCCGAATGATCCGCATGTGAATGCGTCAATAGAACTGTTTTCAATTTTTCAATTTCAAGATTTTCTTTTTCAATGTTTTCAACAATCTTCTCAGGTTCACAGCCAGCACCCGTATCAATCATTACAAGTTGATCATCACAACTGACTACATAAACACTACTATCAAAAGCATGGCTGAGACCAAAGTGTCCACTACCTACAAGATAAACATGACGCGTGATTCTCATGTGACGACCTCCTGTCCAAACATTGCAGTCAAGACATTGGATTTAGTTGCCTTATTGCGCGGAATTCTGGCAGTAATCCGACCTTCATGAAGAACCAGAATCGTGTCACTTACTGCTAAAAGCTCTGGTAGTTCCGAGGAACTGAAGATCACTCCTGCTCCCTGTTCAGCTATTTCGTACATGAAGTTATAAACTTCTGTCTTCGCTTTCACATCTATACCTCGCGTAGGTTCATTCAAAAGGAGAACATCTATGCCCGTCTTCAAGGCTCTGGCTAAAAGAACCTTTTGCCTGTTCCCGCCACTAAGGTTTTTAACCGTGTTGTGCAGTGATGGAGTAACAATACTCAGTCCTTCGACAAGGAGCTGACTCTTCTTCGATTGCATTTTCTCGTTGACGATACCAAATCGGGCATCCTCTGAAATCGTTGTTGCTACTATATTCGAGAAAACACTCAAATCGAGGAACAATCCTTTACGTTCGCGATCTTCCGGAATATATATCAACCCGCGTTCAATCCTTTTTTCGACATCGAAAAGAGTCACATCTTCATTACCCAGAAAAATCTTCCCAGAATCAATCGGTCTAACGCCATAAATACTTTCGAGCAACTCTGTCCGTCCTGAACCAAGAAGTCCCGCTAATCCTACAACTTCTCCCTTTTTAACTTCAAAACTTATGTCCTTGATGAAACCCGAATTCAAGGATTCAACCTTCAGAGCACAGGTTCCTATTTCAGCAAACTTCTTGAAATATCTCTCGTGAATGCTTTCTCCAGTCATCATAAATATCAGACCATCAACATCTACCTCATTGATTGGTTTGCTACCTATGAGCTTCCCACCTCGCAAAACAGTGACACGATCCGCTATTTCAAATATTTCGTCCATCCTGTGCGAGACAAATATCACAGACTTACCTTGATCGCGAAGTGATCTGATTATACGAAACAACAGTTCTATTTCCTTGTCGGTCAACGCCGATGTGGGTTCATCCATCACAAAAATGTTCGCGTCGAGAGTCAAGGCCCTTGCAATCTCAACAAGTTGTTGTTCTGCAATTGGGAGATTCTCAACTTTTTCGTTAGGATCTATTTCCACGCCAAGTATCTCGAGATATTTGCGACTCTGTTCTCTCATCTTTTGCCAATCTATTCCCAGATGCTTGCAAAATTCTCGAGATAAAAACATATTTTCCTGAACCGTTAAGGGACCTATCAAAGCTAATTCTTGAGGAATAAATGCTATTCCCAGTTTCTGGGCATCGTGCGGGCTTCTGATAGCCACATCTTTTCCTCGAAAGAATATCTGGCCGGAATCGGCCGGTAAAACCCCATTGAGTATGTTCAGCAAAGTTGATTTGCCAGCACCGTTTTCACCCAGTATGGCCAGAACTTCTCCTTCGTACACTTCAATATCAACGCCATCCAGCGCAGTCACACCTGGAAAGTTCTTCTTGATACCAGACATTCTTAGAATGGGAATTCTACCACTCATAAACAGGCTACCTCACTACTCTGCCCGAGCCTTCGCCTTGAACGAGCCTTTTAACTTCTTGAACCGTAATGTGGTTGAAGTCTCCCATTATTGTGTGTTTCAAGCACGAAGCGGCCGTAGCAAATTCTATGGAATCCTGAGGAGACATATCTTGAAGAAAAGCGTAAATTAGCCCGGCCGCGAACGAGTCTCCAGCGCCAACTCGATCCACAATGTGGACAGTGTACTGCCTTGCGTTGACAAATTCATTTCCATGAAGCAGAACTCCGGACCAGCCGTTGATGTTGGCAAATTTGCTTTCTCGAAGACTTATCGCCACCGATTGAAAATCAAAGCGCTCCTTCAATTTTCTGCACACCTGCTCATAACCTTTAAGACTGAGCCTACCTTCAACGACATTTGAATCATCCGCTTTTATTCCAAAAACTCTTTCCGCATCTTCTTCATTGGCAAAGAGAACATCCACATAGCTCATCAGGTCGGTCATCACGAATCGGGCTTTTTCTTCACTCCAGAGTTTTGCCCTGTAGTTCAAGTCACAAGAAACCGTCACACCCTTTTGTTTCGCTGTAGATAACGCTTTGTGACATATCTCAACAAGGTTATCTCCCAGAGCAGGCGTGATACCAGTAAAATGAAACCAGTCGACTCCCGAGAGTATTTCTTCCCAGTTGAAATCTGAAATGTCAGATCTTGCGAATGTGGAATGAGATCTGTCGTAGATAACCTTTGAGGGTCTCTGAGAGTGGCCTACTTCTATAAAATAGATTCCAAGCCTTCCTTCACCGAAAGTTATGTATTTTGTATCCACACCATACTGGCGAATATAGCTGAGAACTGAGCGTCCGAAATCGTTCTGGGGTAGCTTGGTTACAAAACACGAATCTACCTGAAAATTGCTCAGAGAGACTGCAACATTTGCCTCTGCACCCGCATAAGAAACATCAAACCTATTTGCCTGACAAAAACGGAGATGATCAGGAGTAGACAATCTCATCATGATTTCACCAAATGTCACTACTCTGCCCATATAAAAACCTCCACAAACGATTCTTTTCTTTTAGGAAATGTTCTTTCTTTTTAGGAAATTCTGCATTCATTATATCACAGGTACCATCACAATCAAAAGCAAAATAGTAAGCAACACGACCGCTGAAAAGCACTAAAAAGCGAATAAAGGCAAATAGTGCGTCATATCTTCCACAAGAGGCTCGATGCTCTTCGAATCTCTTTTTGCATAGTACGAATCTGCGTCTTCTTTTTCGGCTCTCTTTCTCTTTGCTACCACAAT
>QNAO01000126.1 GCA_003641785.1 Thermotogae bacterium | reverse complement strand
TTTTTCGGAAAGCCTGAGGTAATCGGCTCTTGATAGATTTGTCATTACAAAATCTTCCCCGTTTCTGAAAAAACTGATCTGGTCGGAATTTGTCGGCATGCGCCATTCTCCGTCGCCAAAGTCCCGCGCGCCGTATTTTCTGATGAGAGCGATAGGATCTGCTCCCTTCTTCAATTTGAATATAGCTGCGAACCTTATCTCAGAAGCAGCCCCCATATCTCCTGTGAGATGAACTCTTTCCTCACTTTGTTGCAAAATAGCAGACACAATTTCGTAGATCTTTTTAATTTCTTCGCTCGCTCCACGAAACCATGAGGCTATTTCCTGAGCGAGATCCGAGGGCCCTGAAGCGGTAGCCGAAAACACATAGCTACCGATAAAGGGCTTTGAGAGCATTGCTCTTACCGAAGAAACGTATTTTTCTGTTTCACCGCTGTTTTCCAATACCTGCTCTATCTTGAATTGAAGGGTTTCACCATTCAATGTTCCTGTGATTTCAACATAACGAGTTCTGATGTTTGCTGTGTTGGAATTGATATTCAGTTCTGCCCCAAAAGAATCTCCTTTAAAAAAAGCACTGATCCAACTTGGATTGGCTTCTGCATTTGCCACGACAGGGTATTCGGAACTCAGGCGTTCTTCTGGATTTTCATAGCTGCTGATCGCGATGTTGATCCCATTTTTGCTCCCGCTCAACAGCAGAAAGTTCTCATAGGGCATGGCAAAGATGGCAACATCTGTATCCTGTAGCACCCAAATCTCGCCGTTTTTCACAAGTTTCAAATTTGTTATACCAGCGAGAAAATGTACAAGTGCTTCAGACTCATCAGTTTTTAGAACAAGCAGGGAGTTGAGACCAAGATTTCTAAGAAGTTCTATATAGTAGTTCATATCCAGAGAAAAAAGCTGGTCAGGCACAAATGTCAAACCCTTTGCGGCGAAGAGTATATCTTGTGAAAGGGCGTCCAAGAAGACTCTTGAGTCCACGCCGGAAGTATAAGATACATTCTCTATGTAAGACTTAAAGACTGATTCGAGTCCCATTCCATCGTCACTGAGAAGAAAACTGAAAAGAGGAACCTCAAGCAACTGCGGATAGAAGAGACCGTTTCCCTTGAAGAAAACGAAGAAATCATAGTCTTTTGGTACAAAATCCACTTCGCTGGCAAAAAGCGTAAGGCTTGCCAAAGCTATTATGCAAGCTAAAGTCACTTTTCTCACAAAAGCTCACCTCTGTGCATCTTTCTGGCGGCATTAATCACTTCTATGACTTTTTCCTCAGTGATGATGTTCAATTCATGAGATGAAGAAAGATGAAGGAAATATTCAAAATTTCCATTGGCTCCAGGTAGATCAGATGTAACAATGTTGCAAGCGTTCAAATCGTTTTGCAAAGCTTCAAAGACAATTGACATTATAGCTTCTCTATGTTTGGAAAAGTCTTGTACCAATCCATGATGCAAATATTCTGGCCCAACTTCGAATTGTGGTTTAACGAGTACAAGTGCATTACCATCGCTTTTCAAGATCGAGCGAATTGCGGGTAAAACTTTAACAACCGATATGAAAGAAACATCGCACAGAACAACATCAACCCTCTCACCAAGAAGGTTCCTTGACAGATAACGAGCATTAACCCTCTCCAAAACTACCACTCTTTTGTCTTTTCGGATCTCATCTGCTAACTGATCCTTCCCCACATCCACGGCATAGACCTTTCTTGCGCCATGTATCAGTGCGACCTGGGTAAATCCACCTGTTGAAGCCCCAATATCACAAACCGTTCTTGACTCAAAGACGATTGATAGTTTTTTCAAAGCGTGCTCTAACTTCTCGGCCGCCCTATTTACATATTTTCTTCTCTCTACACTTATATCGCAATTGTGATTTATCAAAGTACCGGGCTTAACGTGAACTTTTCCGTTTATTTTGACTCGCCCAAGCCTAATGATATCACGAGCCTGGGAACGAGTCCTGCAAAAACCCTTTTCAACGAGGAGCTTATCCAGGCGACTTTTCATTTTGGAATCACCCAGCATCCTTTATCTGTTTTAACCACAACACACCTGCTGAGATTTCTCACCTTTTGAACGTTGTGGAATACGTGCACCTGATCTGTGTAGACAGTAACTTCATCACTTCGAATCAAGACACAAACATCATTGTATCTTATGAAGTGTCCTTCCTCATCGTTGGTCAGATAAATAACTCCATTAGGCGCAACTCCAAAATCCCGGCATTCGTGCTCACCAATAGTTTCTCCTTCAAAGTTGATCATCACAAGGCCATTATCCGCTCCAACATACAGTTTATCCTCAAAAACGCCTATTCCCCACGCTCTTGGAATGAACTTTTTCCACAGTAATTTTCGGTTTTTCAGATCAATGAGTCTGACGTAACTTGAAAGGTCCAAAACAAAAAGATAATCATTCTGTGCACACCATTCGAGGATGGGACCTGAAACTTTCATCTGCCAGGCGAAACTGAATGGTGATATCGTTCCATTGGAGAAAATCATGTAGCCGTCATATATCCCACAAACACTCGCTTTTCGATCTAATCTGCCATCGGAAACCGATACGGTGTATGGTACAGCTTCTTCTTGCACAAGATCGTATGGCTCCTGCGAAATGCACGATATTTTTCCATCGGGATATCTCAATGCCCCCTGTTTATAAACAACAAACTGATCGCCATAACAGTACACCATGTCGGCATTTTCAAAATACAAAGGTGTTAGTTCCACATTCATGTTTTTTGAAACATAGATTGTGTTGCCTGTAAAAGTGTAGAAACCCTCTGGAAGGTACCTTACAGAGTCCCCTATTTTCACGGTAAAATATTTCTGTTCAAATTCGAAGGTGACTGGCTTGCTGGGTTTCTCGATAACTTCCGTCTTTATACTCTCGCCGATATGAACCAGAAAGCCAAAGTTCGGTTTTTCAATTTCACCGAAAACGCGTTCGAGAAACGCTTGAATTTCACGAGTTATCTGATCAGTCGTGCAAAGAGATTCACTGTTCTCGTAAGTTTCACCGTTGCAGGATATAGAAATATACGTAAGATCTCCACTTACTCTCAATTTCACGAGCATTATGGTATCACCAATACCCTGAATTACCCCGCTGTGAGTTAATGCCTGATCCACGTCAGTTCTGTATTCCTCAGGGCCGTTGTATATGAGGGTAACCACGGGAAGTTGAAGCCACTCGTTGATTATATTTGTATAATTTTCCGGATCCTCAGTTCCCAGGTAGTAGATAACCCCTTTGTCTTCGTATATCAGAACTTCATTGTTTAAAAAGTTTATCACCCGCTCATCTGCGAAGCCAATCAAAATTCCACAGAATACAAGTACAACCCATGTGGTGGTGCTGTAGCAGCGGCTTCGGATCTGTCTTTCTTCAGAAGTATTTCCTTTACTCTTTTCGGCTCCCATTCACCCACTCCCACCTTGATCAAGGTTCCAACGATATTTCTAACCATTCTTCTAAGAAACGAGATGCCCTCGATTCTCGTTAAAATGATACTGCTCCTCAATCGAATGATTCTGATGCGATATATTGTTCTCACATTGCTTCTATTATCCTGTGCTTCTCGCTTTTTGAACGATGTGAAATCATGTTCTCCTTCAAGAAAAAGAGCGGCCTGCCGCATTCTTGAAATGTCAATTTCGTATGGAAACCACCAAGCGTATTTTCTGATAAAGATATTTGTTTGAGGGCTGTTGTGAATATAGTAATGATATATGCGTCTCTTTGCTTGAAATCGAGGATGAAAATTGCTTGCAACGGGCAAAACTTTTCTCACGTAAACATCGCTTGGTAAATTGGCGTTGAGAGCGTTTTTCATCGATTCACTGTCAATATCAATTGGGCAATTGAAGGCGACGACCTGCCCATAAGCGTGGACTCCTGTGTCAGTTCGTCCCGCAGCCACTACAGTGGTTTCTTGCTTGAAGATTTGCTTGAGTGCATTCTCCAAAGTTCCCTGTACTGTTCTCAAGTCCTTTTGAATCTGATAACCGTAGAAGTCCGATCCGTCGTAAGAAACAACAGCCATGAATCTTTTCATCTAAACTCTGGCGGAGACCCCTTCCGTAAGGAAGGAAAGGAGCCGCCTTTCTCTCCTTTCTATAAGAAATGTTTTAGCTCTTTCCAAAAGTTTTAACTCACTA
>QNAO01000125.1 GCA_003641785.1 Thermotogae bacterium | reverse complement strand
GATTTAGCTCATTATATAAAATTCAAAGAAAGCTTTTATAGGGCTTTCAATGAAATGAGATGGACTCCCAGCGTTGAATTTAAGGGTAAATTCTTATTTTCATAGGAAGGAAATTCCTCTGTGTCAGGGGTAAAACGCATTGATTTTATTCACAAGATAGCCGAAAGTTCTAAAACTAAAAGAAACGCTTGTTACACTTTTTACTTTGCATATACTTTTGGTGGGAATAATACAGAAAATTACGTTTTGTTACTCAGATCTGTACTAAATAGTATACCTAAACCTCCAGCTAAAAAATGAGATAAGAGCTTAATTGCTTTATATATAGACAGATGAGATGATCTAAAAGAACACGAGCTATTTAGAGAATGTAGAAAGAAATTAAAAGAAAAAGGGTATGTTTTGTTGGAAAAACCATTGTTGATGTCTTCTTAAAAATTAACCCTTGGCATTGTCACAGTAGATATATTGTCTTATTTAAAATCATGGGATATCCTCAATCTTGAGGAATTTTCATTGTTTTACAATCAATTATGCAATATAAACAAGAAGAAATTGGAAATTATCAGAAAAATTATACTTTTACTAAAAATGTTAGAGAAATTAGTAGGTAAAAAGCACCTGAAATCAATGAACTACGACCGCTGGGCTGAACTTTACTGGAAAAAGCAAATTGAAGGAAATTTAACAGAACAAGAGCAAAAGGAACTTGAAAAACTGGAAAAAGAGAATATGGAAACTGTTGAGGATGTCTATAGAGCTCTAAAAGAAGATGTGAAGATCAAGGAATTGATACAAAAAATAAAATCCCACGAATGGGTTAAAGTTATAGAGGGAGAGGGATGAGCGGGGTTTGGAACTCTCACAATCCTTCAAATTGCGAGGTAATCCCTCCAGGGAAAGTTAAATGCCTTATGTTCAATGTCTTGAACAATCGCCCTAACAGATAAGGTGGCTGATGTTGTTGGTTGTTACTGATTTTTGAGATGCCCTAAAAATCCAGAAAGTAACCTTCTCCAGAATCCGTTGATAGAACAAAAACACTGTTTTCTGATATTTTCACTAAGGAAACTGAGTAGCTGCCGAGCTTCAGTGTTTCTATTTTTTTCTGGTATGGATCCACGATGTAAAGTTCACCTGGGACATGATTCAACGCAATGATTTTGTCGTTGAGAACTTCCAGAGAAGTTGTAATATTTGGAAGCTCAATAACATCTGTGATTTCTCCCTCAAGCGAAACAACGCTAATCACAGGTTCTTTTAAACTGTTAACAAATATGAAGTTATTTGCAAGTACCATATCGGGCGCGAAATCAGGTAGGTTTACTCTCCAAATTTCCTTTGTTTTGCTTGTACACAAAAGCGTGCCGGTTTTGTAGTCCAGAAGAAAGTATCGAGTTGATACTCTGTGTATTTTAAGTGGTGTCTTTATTTCATTGAAATAAAGAAAAGTTCTCTCAGAGTTTGCAAATTCTACAGTCTTTTGCACAGTGGATCCATAGTAGAGAAATATAATCTCCTCTCCATCAAGGAAGAAGTAAAGCGAGGGTGCGGAAAATCGAAAACTCTTTTCTATAGACATTGCGTAAGGGTCAATCCTATACACTGTGCTGTTTCCCAGGCTTGAGACATAGATTTTTCCCGAATGGAGCATCAGTGTTGCAGGACGCTCTCCTACCCTTATACTTGAGATGAGTTTTCCGAAAACAGAGTAGACTAATACACTCGATTTGTAGTAGTCAGTTACGAAGACGCGACCGGCGTGGTACACCGCCGATACAGGATACGCAAGACCCACAGATATTTCCCCCACCACGTTACCTTCTTTGCTGATGATAACTACACTTCTTGCAAGGGAATTTGTTACACATATCATTCCTTCGTTGTAAGATGTTCTCATGTATCCAGAACCAATGTAAACAGTTTTAACTTCATAAGCGAAAATGAGGTTCAAAGCGCAGAGTAGAAGCACTACAATGAATCTCAACGTTCAGCCCCCCAGAAATGTCAAAAAGGCAACTACAAGATTCACGAGGCTAAAAAACTGAACGACTCTCGTTTCACTCCAACCTTTGAGTTCAAAGTGATGGTGAATTGGTGACATTTTGAAAATTCTCTTGTGAAACAATTTGAAGGAGGTAACCTGAAGGATAACACTCACGGTCTCCAGAACATAGACAAAGGCAAACAGTGGAAGAAAGAACACAGATCCCGTCTTCAGAGCGACTGTTCCCAAAAGGCCACCGAGCGCCAGCGATCCGGTATCTCCCATGAAGATGCGTGCCGGCTTGATGTTGTAAAAGAGAAAAGCCATGACACTAAGAGAAGCGAATACAAGCGCGGACTCACTCTGTTCGAGAAAGAACCAGTAAGGTAAAGCTGTGGTGAGAAAAAGCGTTCCTGCGAGGCCATCGAGACCATCTGATAAATTGACAGCGTTACTGCTCCCCACAAGGACAAACACCGCGAGCGGAACGTAAAAGACACCTGTGTGGATCTCAAAGTGTGAAAAGGGAATCCTTAAGGGCATATCCCCGTTTTGCAAAAATATGATAACTGATATTATCACAGAGAAGCACACTTCAAGAATCAGTTTTTGCAATGTTGTGAGTCCTGTTGAATGGCGCTTTTGAACACTTAGCAGATCGTCGAGAAACCCAATAAATCCAAACAAAATAAGGGCCAGGGCACTCATGTAATCGCCTGTGATGATTGAAAGCAATGAAGCTATTGAAACAAAAACAATTCCCCCCATAGTGGGAGTTCCACTTTTGTACCCATGCAAATCCGGACCTTCTTGACGAATATACTGACCCACTCCATACTTTCTCAGGTAGCTTATTAAAATGGGATATACAGCAAGACTGATGAAAAAAGCGCACAAATAGAAAGTCATTTGACTCCTCCCATATACATTTGCAGGACTTTTTCCATTTTCACTGCCCTTGAAGCTTTAAACAAGACACTATCACCTCGTTTAACAACTCTTCCAAGCGCTGCTACTATTAGAGCAGGATCTTTGGTACGAAGGAGCTCTTTTGAACACTGAAGTGCGTTGATTTCTTCATCAGTGTTATACACGAAGATACCGTCAAGTGCTTCTAACAACTGCCCAAGAAGTCTGTGAGTTTGTTCAGAGTAAGGTCCCTGTTCCTTTATAGAGCCAACCACCGCGTATGAACGGTTTCCAATAGCTTTGATAGCATCAATTGCAGTGCGGAACGACTCGATACTCGCATTGTAAGTATCGTCGATAATTTTCACTCCTTTGAAATCCACAATATTGAATCTTCCCTTTGGGAAAGAAAATTTTGTCAGAGACTCGCTGACAAATGGCTCTTTGAGTAAATCTAATACGGCAAGTGAAGCCGCCAAAGACAAGAGATGACCACGATGCCATATGCCATTGAGTGCGACTTTTATACACCCTTTTGGAGTCATATAACTCGCTCTTGTCGATCTTTTGGTGTAGTGGTAGTCCATAAGGGCGTAATCGCTTTTTTCGGGACCGAAAGTTACCACTTTGTCGTTTTCAAGCATCGAGAGTAGTCGCTCGTCGTTCATCACAACTGAGAAACCGCGTTCCCTTCTGGCTTTAACTATTTCAAGTTTTCCAAGAAGGATATCTTCAAGGGAACCAGCCACTCCCTGATGGGCAGTTCCAACATTTAGCAAAACAGATATATAGGGTCTTGCAATTTCACAAAGATACGCTATATCACCTCTTTTGTTCATTGCCATTTCGAGAATGGCTATTTCTTCACCGTGATAGTCATTAATGATAGATAAGGGAAGCCCAATTTCAGTGTTCATGTTTCCTCTGTTTTTAAATGGTTCTCGATGCGAAAGCAGGCAGCAAAGAAGTTCCTTCATGGTGGTCTTGCCGTTAGATCCTGTTATACCTATAACCAGAGGGTTGAATTCTTCCAATCTCTTCCTCGCAAGTTCAGCCAGGAATTTCAGGGTATTGTTTACTCGGATAATTCTATCATTGGTAAAGCCCAGATTTTTTTCAACCACAACATATTCAGCACCATTTTTCAGTGCTTCGTTAACAAATAAGTGTCCATCCGTGTTCTTGCCCTTGAGTGCGACGAAAACAGTTCTTTGAGTTACATCTTTTGAATTAATGGAGAACCTCATATCTTTGAAGATATCAATCATTTCTTCATTTCCTTGGCATATTCT
>QNAO01000124.1 GCA_003641785.1 Thermotogae bacterium | reverse complement strand
GTCTGTTATAAGGGCTGTTGAAACGCATCGACAAGTGATTCAGGTTTCGAACGCTGGAATCACTGGAGCTGTTGATCCGTATGGCAGAATTGTGAAAATCGCACCCCCGAGAGAGGCGGCAGTAGTTCAATTTGACACGTTTCCATCAAAAACGCGAACAGTGTTCACCACAGCGGGAGAATACATGGCTTTTGTATCAGCGGGCATTTTAATAGTGTTGCTCGTGTTTCCTGGAGGACGCTCACTATCTGTTAGGAGGCGAATCTGGAAATGAGAGTCATAGCCATTGTTTTGGACAGCGTAGGAATTGGTGAAATGCCTGATGCCGCGGCCTACGGAGACTTGGGAAGCAACACACTTGTTAATACAGCAAAAGCGGTAGGAGGATTACAGCTAAGAAATTTGGCAAAAATGGGTCTCGGTAATCTTGCTGAGATTCCCGGCGTTCCAAAGTTGGAAGCAATCGGTGCGTACGGTATCATGTTAGAAAAGAGCCCGGGAAAAGATTCTACAACAGGACACTGGGAACTTGCTGGAGTGATCCTTGAAAAGCCGTTTGATCTCTTCCCAAATGGATTTCCACCGCGGCTTATTGCTGAATTTGAGAAAAGAACGAATAGAAAGGTCATAGGCAACAAGGCAGCTTCAGGGACTGAAATTATAAGAGAGCTTGGACCTGAACAGGAGAAAAGCGGTGCCCTGATCGTGTACACCTCCGCTGATAGCGTTTTTCAAATCGCTGCCAAGGAGGAAATAATCCCTGTTGATGAACTTTACGAGTACTGTGAAATTGCACGATCTCTGCTTGATGAAATGGGTTACAAAGTTGCCCGAGTTATAGCACGACCTTACACGGGCAATTGGCCCAATTATGTGAGAACGCCGAGGAGACGTGACTATTCCCTGGAACCCGAAGGCGAAACACTGCTGGACATCCTTTGTCAAAACGATGTTCCAGTGTATGCTGTTGGCAAGATCTACGATCTATATGCGGGAAGAGGAATTAGTTACTATGTCAAGACTAAAGACAACATGGATGGAGTAGACAGGATTCTTGAACTGATGAACGACAAGTCTCACTCGTGCTTTATTTACGCTAACCTTGTTGATTTTGATATGAAGTATGGACACAGAAACGATCCGGAAGGTTACGCAAGAGCACTTGAAGATTTCGATCGAAGACTTCCCGAGATATGGAACTGTATGACTGTCGAAGATGTTCTTATGATAACAGCAGATCATGGCTGTGATCCCACAACAGTCTCTACTGATCACTCAAGAGAAAAAGTTCCCTTGCTCGTGTGCGGAAAGAGGATCAAAAGAGGGATCTTCTTGGGAGAAAGGGAAACATTTTGTGATTTTGGACAAACAATAGCGGATCTTTTCGAAGTGAGAGAATTGAAAAATGGAACTTCCTTCAAACATCTTATAATGAAATGAAGCCTCCTTTTGGAGGCTTCATTTCAGTTTCTCGGAAAGATAATGAACTTCACAGCAGTGCGCGTTTCCCCGTCAATCTCGACGTCAGTGAATGCTGGAACACTCACAAGATCCACACCACTTGGAGCCAAATATCCCCTGGCAATCGCAATAGCTTTGACAGCCTGGTTAACCGCACCAGCACCTATCGCCTGTAACTCAGCTTTACCTGTTTCCCTTATAACACCAGCAAGAGCTCCAGCTACTTTGTTTGGATTCGAGTTCGAAGCAACCTTTAGTACTTCCATTTTTTCTACCTCCTTTGCTGCCCACATCGTAACGTTCAGTGCTCATATAACACCAGGGGCTGGCGCGCCAGGCAGGACTTGAACCCGCAACCATCGGATCCGAAGTCCGACGCTCTATCCATTGAGCTACTGGCGCGCACCCTGGGGTGACCAGCGGGATTTGAACCCGCGGCCGCCTGATCCACAGTCAGGCGCTCTGCCAACTGAGCTATGGTCACCACAACTATGGCGCGCCCGGCGGGACTCGAACCCACAACCCTCGGATTAGAAGTCCGATGCTCTATCCTGTTGAGCTACGGGCGCTGGAGCGGGCGACGGGACTCGAACCCGCAACCCCTGGCTTGGAAGGCCAGTGCTCTACCATTGAGCTACACCCGCGCACCCTATATTATCGTGCTAAAACTGCCTCTTGTCAAGGAACAGAGTTGCTGTTTGTACCATTATACAACCTCACGCGGTTCATTCTAAAATGGGTCCCGTCAGGGACCCGCTTGGTCGGGGCGACTGGACTTGAACCAGCGACCTCCTGCTCCCAAGGCAGGCGCGCTAGCCGTCTGCGCTACGCCCCGCACAGTTCTTATGTTAGCACAGAGTCGAGTGACAGTCAATTGCGATGACTCTATAAAAACATCATCCTCAGGTGGCGATTAACTTGCTAAGTTCACGGATTTGTTTTTTTATTTGAGTTTCAGTATACTGTGATTGAAAATATGAGTTTCACTAAATGGTTTGGAATCCACAATCTTTGTGCAAACTCAAAAAATGAATCTCACTTCAAAGAATCAAACGATATGTTGGAGGCACCATGGCAAGAGATTTGACTAAGGGAAATCTTATTAGCAATTTGTTCTATATGTCTATTCCAACGATGACTGGGTTTGCTTTGCAAGCCCTTTACGATATCGTTGACATGATGTGGATTGGCAGAATATCTGCGAGTGCTGTTGCTGGTGTCGCGGTGTTTTCAGCGATATTCTGGCTTGTCGAAGTGTTAAATGAAATCATTGGTGCAAGTTCTATTTCTCTTATTTCCCAAAACTACGGGGCGAAAAAGTATATGAAAACGGCTCGAGTCATAGAGCAAACGATAACTTTTAAGTCTCTGATGGCAATTATAGCTTCCGTTTTTCTCTTGCTTTTTTTGAAGCCTCTTATGATGCTCTTTTCAAGCGATTCCACAGTTTTAAGCTCTGGACTCGATTACGGCTACTGGAGAACATTTTTTCTACCTGTTTTCTTTTCAAGCTACACAAACTACACAGCACTTCGAAACATAGGAGATTCGAAGACCCCGATGATAATAATGGGTGTCTCGGCACTTCTAAACATTTTTCTTGATCCTATATTTATGTTTGGTAAGGTTCCTTTGCTGAATGTACCTGGCTTTGATATGGGAGTCAGCGGAGCCGCTATTGCAACGGTCATTTCCACGTGTGTTGCTTTCATATGGGGGTTTCTATTGCTGACAAAAGGTGTTGGGAACGTCAAAATAAGCCTTAAGGGTCTACTAAGGCTTGATAAGCAAATAGACATAAAGCTTTTAACCATAGGCCTTCCAAGTGGTATAGAAATGCTGATGAGAAACCTGTCTCACACGGTGCTTCTCAAGTTCATTAGTCGCTATGGGACTTCTGCCCTGGCAGCCTTTGGGATAGTAAGCAGACTCTTCGGCCTTGCTTTTATACCTTTGGTGGGTTTCTCTATGGGAACGAGCGCTATTGTTGGTCAAAATATCGGAGCTGAGAATATAAAGAGAGCAGAAAAAACGGTACTGTTTGCAATTCTCTTTGGAATACTCTTTGTTTCGATATTTGTTGCGGTGAGCAATGTTTTCCCCGAAAGAGTGGTTTCACTTTTTGTTCAGGAAAAAGATGTAATTACAGTTGGGGCCCAGGCGGTTGTGATAGTTTCTTGGTCTGTGATCATAGCTTCGGCAACAATGTCGCTCATGAGTGCCTTTTTTGGCGCCGGATACACTTTTCCAGCGTTTGTATCAAGCGTAATAGGCAGATGGTTTGTGCAAATTCCGTATGTCATAATCGCAGTTACCTTTTTGAAGCTGCCAATAGACTACATCTGGTACTCGTTTATATTCGCTGAGCTGGCTGAGGCGTGCTACAGCTTATATGTTTTCAGGAAAGGTAAGTGGAAGACTGTCAGGGTCAGTTAGATATCGTTTGCGAGCGGAAACCTTTGCCGCGTTGGCTCGATGTCTTTGGTTAACCTCAATTTTGTAACAAAAGCCTCTGGATTTTCTGCAAAGACACAGGGTAAACATTTGATTACCAAAGTGAAACAACATCTAAACGCTGTTCACAAGCCGATTTGAAAACGATTGCTCAAGCACCTGTCAGATTTGCAACTTTTTTTCAAAAGTCCTATAATGTTAAACACCAGAACATTAGCGGAGCGGTTTTTATGTCAGATCCAGAGAATAGACATGTTCCAGTTATGGTAGAAGAAGTGGTTAACTG
>QNAO01000123.1 GCA_003641785.1 Thermotogae bacterium | reverse complement strand
GTACAGACCTGTTATAACCCCCAATGGGGTTCATGTTTTCGGAAGGGATCCAGAATCGAGTGAGCAAATTTGGAGCGCATTTTCAGGATATCCCGGTGATCCGAGGTATAGAGAGTTCTACAGAGATATAGGCTTTGACCGAGAACTAAGTTACATAAGACCTTACATAGATCCAAGTGGTGTTAGAGTTAACACCGGGATAAAATATCATAGAATAACGGGAAGGAATGTCCCTCTCGAAAAGAAAGATATTTACAACAGAGTGAGAGCGTTAGAGGCTGTTAAGGAGCACGCAAAGGATTTCGTGGCAAAAAAAATGCGCCAGGTGGACAGATTACTCGCAATGATGGAAGAGGCTCCGGTAATTGTTGCTCCTTTTGATAGCGAGCTGTTTGGACATTGGTGGTATGAAGGACCTGACTTTTTAGAAGCCTTTTTCAGAGAAATAGCAAATGAGAATTTTGTTAAGCCGGTAACGGCTTCTGATGCGATTGCGAAATGCGATTCGTTTCAAATCTTATCACCGGCTGCGTCTTCTTGGGGAGCTGGTGGTTACAACGACGTGTGGATAAATGGCAAAAATGATTGGATTTATCCTCACACGCACGAGATCCTTGAGAGAATGATTTCACTTGCCAGTAATTTTAAGAATGAGTCCGATACTCTGAAAATCAGGGCGCTTAACCAGATGGCACGTGAGTTACTTCTTGCACAGTCCAGTGACTGGGCTTTTATAATGACAACTGGTACAAGTGTTGGATATGCTGTTAACAGAATTAACACGCACGTGAAAAGGTTTTTAGAACTCGAAAGAGGTCTCTTAGTGGATAATATAGATGAAAAGTACTTGCAGGCAGTTGAGCGAGTTGATTCTATTTTTCCAGAAATAGATTTCAGAGTTTTCTCTGAGGCTTGAGGAATTTCGTGAGAAAAGAAGGTGAGAGGAGGGAAAGAATGCCAGCCAAATACTTCGAAATCAGATGGCATGGACGAGCTGGTCAAGGTGCTAAAAGTGCATCACAGTTGTTAGCAGAATCCGTTTTGGAATTTGGGAAGTATGCCCAGGCTTTCCCAGAGTACGGAGCCGAAAGGTCTGGTGCTCCCATGAAGGCGTTTAACAGAGTGAGTGATGAAAAGATACTCATTCATTCTTCTGTTGAGAACCCCGACGTTGTGGTTGTTTTTGATGACACGCTGCTTTCTCCTTCTGTGGTGCAAGGCCTTTCGGAGGATGGAACCTTGATAGTCAATACCACAAAAGGCGAGGATCTCGTGAGAGCGAAAACAAAATTTTGCGGAAAGGTTTGTGTTATTGACGCGACAGATATTGCCCTGCAGGAAATCAAAAGGGGTATTCCAAACACGGTAATGCTTGGAGCCGTTGCAAAGACAACCGGCATATTGTCCTTAGAAGCTGTTCAAAGGAAAGTGAGGCTCATGTTTGAGAAGAAACTTACTCCTGAAGCAGTCGAAGCCAATATAAGAGCTGTTCAGAGGGGCTACGAGGAGGTGTCGTGTAGTGGCTGAGCAAAAAGGCTGGAAAGATATACCCATTGGTGGAACGATAGTCGAAGCGGGTAGTGCGAGAGAATACAAAACCGGCGATTGGCGAGTTTTGAGGCCTGTTTACGATCGATCGAAGTGTATAGACTGCATGATGTGTTGGTTTTACTGTCCCGATCTCGCAATTATTCAAGAAGACGCTGTGATGAAGGGCATCGACTACTATTACTGCAAGGGTTGCGGAATCTGTGCCAGTGTCTGCCCGAAATCTGCTATTGAAATGAAACCTGAAACAGATTTCGCCGAGGAGGGATGAATGATGGAGAAAGTCGCGCAGATGATCGCAGTAACTGGAGCTCAAGCTGTTGCGCATGCAATGAGGCAGATAGAGCCAGATGTTGTAGCGGCTTACCCAATTACTCCGCAAACCCCCATTGTTGAGTATTTCGCTAAATTCGTTGCCGATGGTGTTGTTAAAACTGAGATGATACCTGTCGAAAGCGAGCACAGCGCGATGAGCGCCGTTGTTGGAGCTGCTGCGGCAGGCGCACGGGCGATGACTGCTACAAGCGCCAATGGTTTGGCTCTCATGCACGAGATAGTTTATATTGCCGCTTCAACAAGGCTCCCTGTGGTTATGCCGGTGGTCAATAGAGCGCTAAGCGGTCCTATAAACATACACTGTGATCACAGTGATACGATGGCTGAGAGAGATTCTGGTTGGATACAGTTTTACGTTGAAGATGCCCAGGAAGCTTACGATTTGACAATACTATCTGTTAGACTTGCTGAACATGAGCATGTCAGACTTCCTGTTATGGTAAATCAAGATGGGTTCATCATTTCACACGGCGTCGAGCCTGTTAGTTTTTTGCCCGACGATGTTGTGAAGAAATTTGTCGGTGAGTTGAAGCCAATTTATCCATTGCTTGATACCGAACATCCCGTTACATATGGACCCCTTGACCTGTACGATTACTACTTTGAACACAAAAGACAGCAAATTGAAGCAATGAAAAACGTCGAAAAGGTTTTTCCAGAGGTAGCTCAGGAGTTTTTCAAAATCTCCGGAAGGAAGTACTCTTTTGTGGAGCCTTACAAGCTTGATGATGCGGAGCACGTTATGGTAGCTTTGGGATCAACGAATGGCACGGTGAAGTACACAGTCGACAAAATGCGTGAAGAAGGATGCAAAGTTGGACTTCTGAAAATCTGGATGTTCAGGCCATTTCCAAAAGACGAGATTCAGCGTTACTTGACAGGAAGAAAGAGCGTTGTTGTTCTTGACAGATCTGCTTCTTTTGGCGCCGAGGCACCTCTGTATGAAGCGGTGAAATCTTCGCTCTATGAGTCGGCATCAAGGCCTCTTCTGAGTTCCTTTATCTATGGACTCGGTGGCAGAGGTATAGCTATAGAGGATGTTGAAGAGGCTTTTGAGAAAAGTATCTCTGGAGAGCTGGTAACAGACTACGAATACTACCTTGGTCTGAGAGAATGAGGAGGTGTGACGATGCCTTTAACCATGAAAAAGCTTGCGGAGGTTTTTAGCCATAAAGATGTGGGTTTGACACAAGGACATAGAATGTGTCCCGGATGTGGGGCTCCTATAACGGTGAAACTTGCCCTTATGACAGCTAAGGCAATGGGCTATGAACCGATTGTTGCCTTTGCCACGGGATGTATGGAGGTTTCCTCTACAATATATCCTTACAGCGCCTGGAGTGTTCCATACATTCACAACGCCTTTGAGAATGTCTCGGCTACCATAAGTGGAGTGGAAACCGCATACAGGGCATTAAAGAAGAGAGGGAAGATATCTCCAGATAAGAAGTACGCGTTTTTTGCATTTGGCGGCGATGGTGGCACTTACGATATTGGGCTGCAGTCTCTCTCTGGGGCTATTGAGCGAGGACACAAATTCGTTTATATCCTTTATGACAACGAAGGATATATGAATACTGGAAACCAGAGATCTGGTTCTACTCCTCCAGGTGCCGAAACAACAACTGCCCCTGTGGGGAAAGAAATCCCCGGGAAGGTGCAGTTAAAGAAGAACATCGTTGAGATAATAGCTGCTCATGAAGATGTATATGCGGCGGCCGTTATAATTGGAGATCCGATGGATTTCATGTCGAAAATTGAGAAAGCCCTTCAGTTTGACGGGCCCTCGTTTATAGCTTCTTTGAGTCCCTGTGTGAGATTCTGGAGAATACCAGAGAATAAAACGGTAGAGATGACTAAACTTGCCGTGCAGACGAAGTACTGGCCCCTTTACGAGGTTGAGCGAGGTGTCTACAGGATAACACGGAAGCCAAGTAAGTTTAGACCAGTGATCGATTTTGTAAAGGCTCAACAGCGATTCAGACTCCTTTTGAAAAGACCTGATGCCGATGCCATTGTTCAGAGAATTCAGGACTATGTTGATAAGAGATGGGAAAGGCTCTTAGCACTTGAGCAAGCAACTAAAGACAAGCCTTCAAGATAGTGGCTTATGTCCCGCATTCCTGGTTTAAAATCTTGGTAGGAGGTGTTGGGAATGCGGGCGCTTTTGATAGTTGACATGCAGAGGGATTTTGTGGAAACTGGAGGGACACTTAGCTTTTCCGCCAGTTCAACGATAGTAGAGCCAGTTTTGGCACTAACAAAGGAATTCATCGAACGTGGAGATGTTATTTTCACCACTCAAGACTGGCATGACAAGAGCGACGAAGAATTTACTCTTTGG
>QNAO01000122.1 GCA_003641785.1 Thermotogae bacterium | reverse complement strand
GTATCTACAGCTATAGCGGTCTTCCCAGTTTGACGATCACCAATGATCAGTTCTCTCTGTCCACGTCCGATGGGTATCATCGCATCTATCGACTTTATCCCCGTCTGAAGAGGAGTGTTAACAGGTCTTCTATATATCACACCAGGAGCCTTGATTTCCACCTTACGAAAGTCCTTCGTTTCGATTTTCCCCATTCCATCAAGCGGCTCTCCAAGAGGAGTTACCACGCGCCCCAGCAGCTCTTCGCCCACCGGCACTTCTATAATCCTGTTGAGTCTTTTAACAGTATGTCCTTCCTTAATACCCGAGCGGGCCCCGAGTACAATCACACCTACGTTGTCCTCTTCCAAGTTAAAAGCCAGACCTCTTATACCAGTTTCGGTAAACTCAACGAGCTCGCTGGCCATGACGTTATTCAGACCATAAACTCTTGCTATGCCATCTCCAACCTGTACGACTCGCCCTGTTTCCTCAAGATCTATCTCTTCTCTATACCCTCGTATCCTTTCTTCAAGAACACGTGTAATTTCACCCGGACTAATTTTCAAAATGTATCACCTCTCTTTTTGAAACGCCCCGCGAGCCATTTTTTGAATTCTGCTCTGAAGAGAAAAATCGATCATTTTACCTTCAAATTCAACAATTGCACCTGCCAGCAAAGCCTCATCTATGCGGATTTTAAAAACCGGCTCCTGCTTCGTATAGTGCTGAACATACTGCTTGAGCAACACAATTTCTTCTTCTGTGGGTTCATACGGAACTGTGAGATTAGCAGGAATTTTCATTTCCGATTCAATTTCCATTTCTGAGTAATACGACAGAATGTGTGGAAGAATTTTTTGACGCTTTTTCTCGAACACAACGAGAAGAAAGTTCCAGAAAGGCTTATCTACAGAAAAACCAATTTCTTTCAGCGCTCCAACCATTTTTTCTACCTGACGATGCGGATCCAGCGTGGGATCATCCATGTACTCTCTCACGTGTTCGTAAAAGGTTACCGCGCCTACCAACATCTCCTTGTACTCTTGGACTTTCTTTGATTCCAATGCCACATTGATCAACGCTCTTGCGTACTTTGAAGCCAGCGCTGAATACTTCATTTCGCTGTCTCCTTTTCAAGGTATCTTTTCAGATATTCCTTCTTGGCTTTCTCGTCCAAAATCCCTTTTAAGAGTTTCGTCGCAAGTACAATGGCAAGCTCACCTGCATGTTTTTCCACTTCTTCAAGTGCTTGTTTCATTTCTCTATCTACCTGGGCTTTTGCGTTATTTATTATCCTTTCGGCCTCTACTTTTGATTTTTCAACAGCCTGCGCAATTATCTCTTCCTTACGCCTAAGAGCCTCATCTATAATCTCACTCGCTCTTTGCTGAGATTGCTTGAGCTGCTCCTTTGCTTCTTTTTTCAAATCTTCAGCATCTTTTCTAAGCTTTTCCACTTCGAGTATCTCACTGTGAATTTTCTCGCGCCTCTGATCCAAAATTTGCATAAAAGGCTTATAAAGCAACTTGTACAAAACAAACAGAAGTACCAAGAAATTCAGGAGTTGGATCAATCCTGTCAAGTTCAGTTCAACTAATCCCATTTACCTGCCTCCTCAAACAACAAGGAGTATCAGTATTGAGATCAATAGTGAGTACAGACCTGTCGTTTCACAAACCGCTTGTGAAAGTAACATTCTGGTTGTCAACGTACCTACCATCTCCGGTTGCCTCGCCATAGCTTCCATTGCTTTTGATCCAACATGTCCTTCAGCTATTCCAGGTCCAATAGCACCTATTCCCATGCACACGCCTGCTCCTATATACTTTCCCATCAAAACTAACGCTTGAGCAACTGAGTTCACGTTTTCCACAGAGATCCCTCCTTGTCATGATAAAGCAGCTGATATATAAGCCACCGCGAGCACAGTAAAAACTAACGCTTGAACAAGCCCAATAAAAAGGCCAAAAAATCCCCATAAAACTACAGGCATGAAGAGATATTTCACCATATAAGATAACATGTAAACAAGCATCGCTCCACCTGCTACATTTCCAAACAACCTGAGAGAATGAGATATCGGTTTCGCGAGTTCACCGACCACGTTCATAGGAAACATTATGGGATTTGGTTCAAACCATGCTTTCAGCCACGCTTTGAAACCCTTCGCCTTTATTGCAAAGGCATGGCTTATTATCAAAACAAAAACGGCAAGAGAAGCGTTTGTGTTGATATCAGCCGTTGGCGAGAACCAAAGATCTGAGAATAGAATAACCTTCTCAACGTCACCTTGGCTGTTCACGGAAAGCGACACACCGGGCACTGCTCCTCCAAGAACGTTTGAAAACGCTACAAAAACAAACAATGTACAGGCGATATAAAACGTGGGCCTGACAAACCTTTCATCGGGAATTGAACCTTCCACTACCTCATAAACGTACTGCAGAAGAGACTCAATCGCCGATTGTTTTCGATCCGGAACTAAGCGAAATTTTCTAAACTTAGCTGCAGCAACTATGATCACTATCATGATAGTCCAGGTCATTATCAGAGTAAAAGGATTTATTCTATTTAAAATACCTTTACCAAAAGGAAGTTTCACAACCCATCTATTGGCAATGTTCTTGAAGGCTTCACTCATGTTTTCTCTGGAAAGAAATGTGACATTAACAACTCCAACAGCAATGTAAATCCCTACAAATATCATCAATGCTATTTTCGCTCGTCTTGAAAGCTTCAACTTCAACCTTGCCACCTCCAGGACAAGAAAGCAGCAAATTTAAGATTCATCAACCCAAAGAATGCGCCCAGGAGAGCACCCAAAGACATCAAAGCCGCAAACGCTAATACCGCACCACTTAAAGTATAACGCGCGACAAATCCTGGTGCAGACATACTGCGATGTTTTGCAACACATTTTTTCAAATCTTGCCACAAAGATAAAAGATTCACAATCGCTCCAACAATACCGAAACCCACACCAAGGAAAGCGGTTACACCAAAAAAATGATTCAGAAGACATCCTTCAATTATTCCCATCACCGCGATCGTGATGATCATCTTTCTTATCAAATTTGTCATATTTTTCAGCCTCTTTCAGAAGATATTTAAATCCATTGTACAAGCCAGATGCGGTGCCTAGCAAAACGAAAATTACAAGCAAAAGCTTGTTGTTGAAAGTCCATCTGTCTAAATAATAACCAATAAAAAAGCCGACCAGCATGTTCGAAATAACTGTAATTCCAAAGTTCAGTACTATGCCGTATTTGCTAAGCCTTATATTTGGCATTCTTAAGAGCTTTTCAAAGAAAGGATTATCTGTACATCTTCTTTAGAGAATGAATTGATCAGCAGCTCAAGAGCTATTCCATCGGCCGAGATTTTGAGGTTATCTCCTGTAACAATTGTTGGTGGGCTTATGACTATCTTTAAACCCAGTTTTTCTAAATTCATCGCAAGCGATCCGGATATCATGTTCCCGAGCTCTCCAATAGCACTCAGCGCCAGCTCGTCAAGTGATTCATAGGGCATTCCCATCATTTTTGAAACGATATTGAGGCTGGTTCCCGGCGAGAACGAGTAAAGGACATTACCCTGGCAATCACCAGTAAACCCAATCACCGTTATCATATCAAACCGAGGCTTCAAATCCTTAATAAGCTGTGGTTTCTCCAATTCTGGTTTCTTTCCCATGAAAGCCTCGAAGTTCTTGATCACCGCTCCGATAAGTGCGTTTATTATCCTCGCATTCAAAGTAAATACCTCCTTACTCCCAATTATCAGCAAAATTCATGCTTACCTTCAATGGCACTGAAAATTCAACAACATCTTCCATGGCTGATTTGACTATATCGTGCACTACTCTCTTCTCTTCATTTGGAACCTCAAAAACGAGCTCATCGTGAACCTGCAGAATCATCTTGGTTTTCAAATTCTTGTCCTTTATCCTATGCAGACAATTTATCATGGCCAACTTCATTATATCAGCGGCCGTACCCTGTATAGGTGTGTTGATGGCCATTCTTTCACCTTCCCGGCGGATGATTGGATTCTTTGACCTTAACTGGGGAATCTCCCTTCTTCTACCAAAAAGCGTGCGAACATACCCTGTCGTTTTCGCAGAGGCAGTCACTTTGGACAAGAACCTCTTCACACCTGGATACAACTGGAAGTACTCTTCAATAAATTTTCGAGCCTCATTATGGGTGATACCAAGGCGCCGCGAAAGCCCAAAAGCTGAAACACCATATATAAT
>QNAO01000121.1 GCA_003641785.1 Thermotogae bacterium | reverse complement strand
TTCTCAACCTCAAGTGCTGCGACACCATCACATTTTCTAAAACGGTAAGATCTGAAAAAAGGCGAATATTTTGGAAAGTTCTGGCAATACCGTATCTCGTTATCTCATGAGGAGGTTTTCTGGTTATGTCGATGTTCTGAAAAAGAATTCTCCCCTCATCAGGAATGTACATACCAGTTATGACATTGAAAATAGTCGTTTTCCCAGCACCATTAGGACCTATGAGCCCAAGGAGTTCTCCTGTTCTCATGTATCCATCGAATTTGTCAACTGCTACGAGACCACCAAATCTCTTGGTCACTTCTTCGATTCTCAGTAGTACTTCCGAAATCTTCATGCTCGATCACCTCTTGATGAGAAGCGAATTCTTCTTAGAAAGTTGTACAGGCCATTCCATGAGAGTTCTCTGCGTCCCATTATTCCCCTTCGCCAGAAAAGCATTAGCAGGATGAGGAGAAGTGAAAGAACAACCATTCTCATACCGGGAATGCCTGGAAACGTTATGCTTCCAATTGAAAATGGCGCTTCCAAGACTCTAAGGAATTCTAGTCCTACAGTGTAGATCGCTGCTCCTATTATCGCTCCTGAAATACTTCCCAGGCCTCCAAGAACAGTCATTATGAGTATTTCAAACGTTTTGACAAACATGAAGGATTTCGGATCAATAGTTGTTATGAGATGGGCCCAAAGAGCACCCCCAATGCCGGCGAAGAACGATCCGAGTACAAAGCTCATTACCTGGTGAGAAAACACGTTAATACCCATTGCCTTGGCGGCCAGTGAATCCTCTCTAATAGCTTTTAAAGCCCTTCCATAACTGCTCTTAACAAGACTTGCAATGACAAGAACAGTTACGAATGCCCATCCCCATGTCCACCACAAATTTGTGTATGGAGGAATCGCCTTTAGTCCGAGAGCACCGTTTGTTATGGACCACGTGTTGTTCGCTATTATCCTTATTGTTTCACCCAGTCCAAGAGTCGCGATTGCCAGATAATCTCCGATAAGTCTGAGGGAAGGTGCCGCCACAATATATCCAAAAAGTGCTGACACGAGCCCCGCGATTATACAGGCAGGAAAAAATGACATTTCCACCTTGTTCAGAGGGTATATCAGAGGCTTTATCAAGAACGACATTTCTTTCTGCTCAATGGGAAGCGTTAGTAGTGAAGAGACATAAGCTCCTATGGCAATAAACCCCGCGTGACCAAGAGAAAAAATCCCTGTGATGCCATTTATAAACGTTAGTGTTGTTGCAAAAATCACGTTTATAGCGATAAGGTTCAGTATCAGTATGACATACTCACTGGCATTGTTCTTTGCCAAAAATAATAGAAACCATATCCCAAGGACAAGGAAAAGGGTCAGAAAGAACTGAGTTTTAGTTGATAACGTTTTCCGCTGCATAATCTCACACCTTCTCCGGCACGTCTACACCGAGAATTCCGGTTGGTCTGAAAAGAAGCATCACAAGTAAGATCGCATACGCAAAGGCATCTTTGTAACCAGCCCATGAAGGAAAGAATGCGACAATCATGATTTCAGCTACTCCGAGAGTAAATCCTCCAATCATGGCTCCCTGTATGCTGCCTATGCCTCCAACAACGGCAGCAATGAACGCTTTAAGTCCCGGAATCATACCAGTGAATGGGTATATTTGAGGGTACTTCATGGCCCATAGAATGCCCCCTATCGCAGCAAGTCCAGAGCCTATCATGAAAGTAAATGACACTATTCTATCAGCATTCACACCCATCAATCTGGTTGCAGTGATGTCCTTAGATATTGCGCGCATTGCCATGCCAACCTTTGTGTGATAAACGATCCATAAGAGAACGATAAGGACAAGAGCTACCACTCCAAGAGTTAGAAAGGTCAGCAAAGGTACTCTTATGTTGCCAAACCTTAGCATCTTCAAGAAAGTCGTCGGATATATACCTGTTTGCGGATTGAAAGACTTGGCCCTGCCACCAAATGCAACAATCGCGAAGTTCTCCAGAAAGAAGGACACCCCTATCGCGGTTATCAACGCGGAGATTCTTGGAGCGTTTCTCAAAGGTCTGTAGGCAACACGTTCTATAGCTGCTCCGAGTAAAGCTGTGACGAATATCGAGAAAATGAAAGCCATCCACCACGGAAAAAAGAAAGCCACAACAGCATAGAACGCAAAGTAAATCCCATAAGTGAATACGTCACCATGAGCAAAGTTGATAAGCCTCAAAATGCCGTACACCATCGTATAACCTATGGCGATGAGAGCGTAAATCCCACCCAAGGATAGCGCATTTATGAAGTGTTGTAAGAATGTTTGCATGTTCAAGCCTTTTCACCACCTCTCCAAAGGAAATCTTCCCCCTCTAACAGAGGGGGAAGAGGTTCAATCAGGGGCGAACAACTGTCTTCAAAACGAATTGTCCGTTCTCAACAGTGTTTATGACGGCAGGCTTTATCGGATCTCCAGATCCTTCTGGATAAGTGATGGTTCCCGCAACTCCTTGAAAATCCTTCATAGATGCTAAAGCATTGCGAATCTCTTCAGGATCGAGAGATTGCGCTTTTTCAATTGCGTCAAGTGCGAGATTGTAAGCATCAAATGCAAGGGCACCAAATGCATCAGGTCTCCTGTTATACTCTTTCCAATAAGCTTCGACAAAGGGCTTTGTCGCAGGTGAAAGATCAGCGTCTTGATGGAAATACGTAGTGTAACACAATCCTTCAACGAATTCACCACCAATTTGAATCAACTCAGGTGCATCTGCGCCATCTCCTGCGAGAAGGCTTCCTTCGAAGCCGAGTTCCCTCGCTTGCTTGCTTATCAGGGCTATCTCCGCATAGTAGCCAGGCATGAATATCGTGTCTGGATTGTGAGATAGCGCATCTGTTAATTGAGCTGTGAAATCTTGGTCTCCGGTGTTGTAGTACTCTTCAAAGGATGTTCCGCCATATTTGGCAAAAGCTTTCTTAAAATAATTCGCCAAGCCCACGACGTAATCCTGGGCAACGTCGACCATTATAACCACGTGCCTTGCTTTCAACTCTTCCCAGGCAAATTTAGCCAACAATTCACCCTGAAGAACATCAGTAAAACAAGCCCTGAAAATGTATCTTCTGTTCTGTGTAACAAGAGGATTCGTTGCTGTGTTTGCTAGCATCGCAACTTTCCTTTGCTCTGCTATCGCTCCAGCCGCAAGAGCGCATGAGCTCGTGCATGGTCCCAAAATAACAGGAACATTCTCAAAGTCGATTAGCCTTTTAACAACGTTCGCGGCTTCCGCCTTATCTCCTTTGTTATCGAGGAGAACCACTTTCACAGGGATTTCCTTCCCCCAAAGATTCACAGTGGGCCTAAGCTTCATTGCCAGCTTTACTCCGTCCCAGGACATCTGGCCAAATCCCGCGATTGGTCCTGTCATTTCCCAACCGGCTCCGATTTTCACCTCGGTAACTTCTTCGGCAAAAACTGAAAGAGAAACGACAGCAATGACAAGAAACACGTAGAACCTTTTCATGAATCTTCCCTCCCTTGTTTTTTTACCTGAGCAGCTCAGGTTGTCGAATATTATATCATCACCTTAGAGGAAATTTCAAAGAAAACTCAAGAGATGAAACCTAAAACAGCGTCCCAGTGTGAACAGATTAGATTGGCAATCATAAGATCCGAAAAATCTGTTATCTTGAAACATAACGGGTCACCATCAATTTTGACAACCGACTGACCCGCCTTGACGAACGGCTGTGTGCCGTCAGTGCTTGAGAACTCTTTGAAATACCGGAAAGCTCTTTCAAATTTGAAAGCCTGAGGAGTTTGAATCCGCCAGAGTTTTTCCCTTTCCGCATAGCCAGTGATTCTTCCCTTCTCAACAAAGGCCAGTGTGTCATGAGACGGTACCGCCGTCGTTACAGCACCACATACTTTCGCCTCATTCGCGACCCTACTCAGTAGACTCACTTGCAGAAATGGCCTTGAAGCATCGTGAAAGACAACTATTTGTACCTTGAAATCTTTCAAAAATTCCAGGGCTATGAGTGAAGAATCGTGTCTTGTCCTTCCTCCTTCTAAGATCCACTGGACTTTTGAATATTCAGATGTCACTTGTTCTACGTGTTCTTTCCAACCCTGTGGCACTAAAATGAGACAAGCATCAATTGCATCACACATTTCGAAGGACTCTAAGGAATAGAGGAAAACCTCCTTGTTACAAAGCTTGACGAACTGTTTTGGAATCGATGTTCCAACTCTTGTACCAAGGCCAGCCGCCATA
>QNAO01000120.1 GCA_003641785.1 Thermotogae bacterium | reverse complement strand
GTGGGTTTCATGAAGGATGAATCCAGATTTTCATATTACTGGCCCGCAGATTTACACCTGATAGGTAAAGAGATAAATCGCTTTCACTCGATCGTGTGGCCCGCTATGCTCATGTCCGTGGGATTACCACTCCCTAAGAAAGTCTTCGCACATGGTTGGCTCACCGTAAATGGTCAGAAAATATCGAAATCTTTGGGGAATGCCATTGATCCGCGCTTTCTTGCCGACAAATACGGCAACGATGTTGTAAGATTCTATCTTCTCCGTGATATTGTGTTTGGAAAAGATGGCGATTTCTCGGAACAAAACCTCGTCAATCGCCTCAATGCCGACTTAGCAAACAACTATGGAAATCTTCTGCATCGCACCACGGCAATGATAAAGAAACACTTTAACTCCAAACTTCCAGAAAGGGATCTTTCCGACTCAAAATTAGTAGAAGAAGTAATGACTGCAGTTAAAAGCTTCACGCATCTCATGGATACATTGCAGATTACGCAAGCCCTTGATAAAGCGATGGAACTGCTGACTTTGGCAAACAAGTACTTTGACGAGAAGAAACCTTGGATCTTGGCAAAAGACGAAAACAAGAAGCCTCTGGGCAGCGTTCTTTACAACGTGTGTGAAATCCTGCTGAAGGTAGCGGTGATGCTAGCACCTATCATGCCTGAAACTTCCCTTGATGTCATGAATCGATTGGGATTCAATGGAGACATATCAGAGCAACTTCTCTCGACTTGGGGAGTTCTTAAATCGAAAGATACAGTGAAACACGGAAAACCCCTTTTCACAAAGATACAAGAAAAGCAAACAAAGCCAGTCGTCAATACTCAGCTTCAAGAAGATAATCTGATATCAATAGACGAATTCAAAAAGATCCAGCTTAAGGTGGGAAAAGTACTCAGAGCAGAGAAGATCCCGAAATCAAAGAAGCTGTTAAAACTAATAGTGGATCTGGGTCCACTGGGGCAAAGGCAGATAATAGCCGGAATTGCAAACTACTATGAACCTCAGGGCCTCTTGGGCAAGAGTATCGTCGTTGTGATCAATCTTAAACCGGTGAAACTGATGGGATTAGAATCACAGGGCATGTTACTGGCAGCCAAAAGCGATGCGGAGCTCAAGATACTAACAGTGGACGGAAGTATCGAACCCGGATCAGCGATTTCATAGGAGGGAATTTTGTGGAAAACATACTTTCAAAACCAATAGAAGACGAACTTGTTGAATCGTACATGAACTACTCAATGAGCGTCATCATTGGCAGAGCGATTCCTGATGTTCGTGATGGTTTGAAACCGGTTCAGCGCAGAATTTTGTACGCGATGCGAGAACTCGGCTTGACACACAATTCGCAGTCCAAGAAATCCGCAAGAATTGTGGGGGAAGTTTTGGGTAAATACCATCCCCATGGTGACTTGGCAGTTTACGATGCCTTGGTACGAATGGCACAAAATTTCAACATGAGGTACCCTTTGATCATAGGGCAGGGTAACTTTGGTTCCATCGACAGAGATCCTCCAGCCGCGATGCGATACACAGAGGCGAAAATGTCCCGAATATCAGAAGAGATGCTTCAAGACATAGAGAAAGATACTGTCCAGATGGCGCCTAACTTCGATGAAACTTTAAAGGAACCGTCAGTGTTACCAGGCAAAGTACCAAATCTTTTACTAAACGGCAGTACTGGCATCGCCGTGGGCATGGCTACGAGCATTCCTCCTCACAACTTGAATGAGATCGTAGATGCAATCCAGTTACTGATAAGAAATCCTAACGCTTCTCATGAGGAAATAATGAAGTTTGTGAAGGGTCCTGACTTTCCAACTGGAGCAACGATAATGAACGGCAGCGAGTTGATAGAAGCGTACAGAACCGGAAGAGGAAGAGCGGTTGTAAGAGGCACAGCTGAACTTGAGGAAACAGAAAAGAGTAGCAGAATAGTTATTTCCGAGATTCCATACTCTGTGAGTAAAGCTGGTCTGATCAAAGAAATTGCTTCTTATGCGGAACGAAATCCCAAGATGTACATAAAGGATATCCGTGACGAATCAGATCGCTCGGGAATGCGCATAGTTATAGAGCTCTCAAGAAATGCAAAACCGAGTGTAGTAATAAACAACCTCTATAAACACACGTCTTTACAAACGACTTTCAGTATTCAAATGCTGGTCATAGATCACAACAAGCCAAAACTGATGGGTATTCGGGAACTACTTCTTGCGTTCATTGCTCACAGATTTGAAGTGATAAGAAGAAGATCGGAGTACGACTTGAAAGTCCTCTCCAGAAGGGCACACTTGCTGGAGGGTATCATGAAAGCCGCAAGAGCAATCGGTGTCGTTATAGATATCATCAGAAGCAGTAAAGATAACGAAGAGGCAACGAAAAATCTAATTGAGACTCTCGAGGTCACTGAAGAACAATCGAAGGCTATCCTCGAAATGAAATTGGGAAGACTCACGGGCTTAGAAACTGAGAAATTGCAATCAGAATACTCAGAACTGACAGAAAAACTGCGTGATATCAAAGATATATTAGTTCATGACGAAAGGGTATACGAAATAATGTACTCAGAGCTCGAAGAACTAAAGAGCAAATACGGCGATGCAAGAAGGACTAAGATAGTCAACGGTGGTGAATTATCGTACAACCCAGAAGATCTTATCGTAGACGAAGAAATCGTTGTGACACTGAGTGAAAAGGGATATATAAAGGCGACGAATTTGAACTCCTACAGGAGTCAGAGGCGTGGCGGAAAAGGTAAAATTGGGGCAAAGATAGCAGTTGGAGACGAGATATCAATAGTATGCATTTCTCGCCTTCTGGAGCGCAGCCTTTTTATATCTTCTAAGGGAAGAGCTTTTGTACTGAAGAACTACGAGCTTCAAACTTCTGGTAGGGATAGCAAAGGTAAACCTATACAAGCTTATCTGAATCTTGAAGAAGACGAGCAAGTTCTGACAATGATACCGTTTTCCGAATGGAAAGGAGACCTAATTTTAGTAACTCGTAAGGGCAGGATAAAGAGAACTCCTCTTGAGGAATTCCAAAACGCCGGAAGCAGAGGCATAAGAGCGATCACATTTGTAAACAACGATTCTGTGGTCACAGCAACACTATCCCGTTCTGTTGACGAAAACATAATGATAGCCACGAGAAATGGAATGGTAATCAAGTTCCCACTTCGAAGCGTTAGAAGAATGGGACGAACCGCAATGGGTGTGATTGGAATAAGGTTGAGAGATAATGACGAAGTCGTTGGAATGGTGACTATCCAGGATGATTCTCTCGAACTTCTAAGCATAACAAGCAAAGGCTTTGGAAAAAGAACATCGCTAGCAGAGTATCGAGTTCAAAGTAGAGGCGGAATGGGTGTAAAAAATTTACCCAGCGTCGCAAAGGCGGGGCACATTAGTGGCGTTGAAGTGGTACAGGACCTCGATTCGGATGTCATAGTTATGACAAAAAACGGTGTTTCCATAAGGTTTCATATCTCCACTGTCAGCGTTCTAAGCCGAACCGCACGAGGTGTTAAAATAGTCAATCTGTCCAAAGACGACGAAGTTTCCCATTTCGCTATTGTCGAGCAATGTATAGACAGTTAGAACACAGCGCAGATTTGAGGTTTGAACTCGAAAGCGACTCATTTGAAGGTGTTTTTCAGGACTTTGCCGATTTGCTCTTTGATTTGTGCCAACCAACGTTGGCGGACGAAATCTTCGTCAAGACATATGAAGTCACAAGCGAAAGCTTTGATGATACCGTTTTCGACGTGGTTAATGACTGGATTTACACAATTTACGGGCAGAGATTTTTCCCATTCAGATGTTACCTGAATAGCGGTATTTTACGTTGCACCTTTAAGAGAATATCTGTGATGAATGGCATAGAAATTAAAGCTCTAACATATCACGACTTGAGGTTCAAAGAAGAAGCTGGTAAGATCAAAGCAAAGGTGGTGTTTGACGTTTGAAAGGACTTACCAAGAGGCAAAGGGATGTTTTGAATTTTATAAACGCCTACATCAGTAAGTATGGATTCTCTCCGAGTATAAGAGACATTGCTCGAGAGTTCAGGATAACGCCTCGCGGAGCTTCGATACACTTAATTGCGCTTGAAAAGAAAGGGTACATAACCCGATCGAAAAAAGCGAGAAGTGTGAGGGTTGTCAACCGAATCGAAGGAATAAAGCTCCCACTTGTTGGAACGATAGCCGCGGGAAACGCCATCGAGGCCCTGGAAAACCAAACTGAGCTCATTGAGGT
>QNAO01000119.1 GCA_003641785.1 Thermotogae bacterium | reverse complement strand
CATATGCCTGGAACGTATGCTGGCAGAGTTCTTTACATCGATCTATCTACGAACTCTTTCAGGGAAGAAATCTTATCTGAAGATTCGATAATTAAATATGGAGCGGGCAGAGGAATGGCTGCCAAACTTCTTTGGGATATGACGGGACCACAGACAAAGCCGTTCGATGCGGACAATACGTTGATAATTTCCACTGGTGTGCTCACAGGGACACACGCTCCGATGTCTGGAAGAGCGACACTGACTTCTAAAAGCCCTGCTACAGGAAGATATTTCAAGAGTAATTTTGGTGGCAGGTTCGGTCTTGCTTTGAAGTTTCTCGGCTACGATTATCTGGTAATTACAGGAAAGGCTCAGAATCCCGTGTATCTATACCTTGACGAAGATGACGTTGAGTTCCTAAGTGCTTCAAATCTATGGGGAAAAACCGTAAGAGAAACGAACGCGCTTCTTGAAAAGAGACATGGAGAGGATATTGAAACGATATGTATAGGTCCTGCCGGTGAGAACGGTGTGAAGTTTGCCGCTGTGATGGCTTCTTACTACAACGCGGCGGCAAGAGGCGGTATTGGAGCCGTGATGGGTTCAAAGAATCTCAAGGCAGTGGCGGTTCCAATTGGAAAAGGCAGAGTTAGTGTCTCGGATCCTGACAATTTTCAAATTGTTGTGGAAAAAGCTCGAGAGGCTTTGTACCGAGACACAGGTGCTTGTGACCTGAATATGTATGGCACGGGTGCGACAACTGATTGGCTCTCTGAAATGTCAATTCTGCCCTCTTACAATTTCAGGCGCGGAAAATTTGATGGAGCTGATAAGATCACTGGAAAATATCTTAAAGACAACGGTTATCTCAAGCGAGAAGTTGGTTGTGCGGCGTGCATCTATGCCTGTCATAGGCTTACGGGTATAGATTCCGGTGAGTTCAAAGGATCTCACAGTGGGGGTCCCGAGTACGAAACATTGGCATCTTTCGGTTCTGGTTGCGGAATTTCAGATATTGAGGTAATTCTGAAGGCGAACGAGATTGCCAACGACATGGGAATGGATACAATTTCGGCAGGAGCAGTCATTCAGTGGGCTATGGAGTGCTATGAAAAAGGCTTGATTAACAAGAAAGACACTGGTGGATTGGATCTGTCATGGGGAAACAAAGAGGCACTTTTGAAGCTTCTTGAGGACATCCCCTACAAAAGGGGATTCGGGGCAGTCTTGGCAGAGGGAACCAAGGGAGCCTCCCAGATTGTAGGAGGAGATTCATGGAAATGGACAAATCAGGCAAGAGGACTTGAACACAGCAGAGTTGAGACGAGAGGAGCTTTTGGCTATGCGCTCGCTTTTGCCTTGAATCCAAGGGGTCCAGATCATCTACATACTGAGGTTCTCGCGGAGTTCGGGTTAAAAGAAGAGGCAAGACAGGTGATCAAAAAAATAACCGGAAGTGAAGAGTACGCAAAACCTTATCTGCTTGAAAAGAGAGCAGAGATCGTGAAGTGGCATGAGGAAATATATGCTCTCACTGATACAGCAGGTCTGTGTGCGTTTACAAGTACTGCGTCTTACGGAGTTGATGAGCAGGTTCTGGCTGATTTGTATTCTTACGCGACGGGTTATAAGTTCACCGCATCAGATATCCTTGAGATCGGCAGGAGAATCATTACTCTGGAAAGATGCTACAACATTCGAGAGGGACATACACGAACTGAGGATATTCTTCCATGGAGAATAATGAACGAAGTGCAGCAAGATTTGGTAGGCAAGCAGCCTGAAGTCCCGGTCGTTTCGAAAGAGAAGTTGGACAAGATGCTCGAAGAATATTATGCGCTCGTCGGTTGGGATTCTGAAACCGGCTGGCCAAGCAAGAAGACTTTGAAAAATCTGGGTTTGGAATTTTGCATCAAACCGGTGTGGGGTGATGACAATGAGAACAGTTGATCCCGGTGAACTGGAAGCCTTGATAGAAGGAGCTGCCATTCTGGGAACTGGGGGTGGGGGAGATCGAGAGTTTGGTATTGCTATTCTTGAAGATGATGTGAGGAAATCAAGGGAGTGGATCATGATTGACCCAGTAGATGTACCTGACGAAGCTTTAGTTGTGAGTGGTGGAATAATGGGATCTGTAAAAGCTCTGCTTGAGAAGTCCGTGAGAGCAATAGTAGAGAAATGGGAGAATGACTTTGAATTGCTCAACGTAACCAGGTTGATGGAAAGATATTTAAAACAGGATGTTGCTTACTTTGTTCCCTTTGAAATTGGCTGTTTGAACACGCCCGTTGTGATGACTCTGTGTGCCCGGATGGGTATTCCCATGATAGATGGTGATGGGTTGGGAAGAGCGGCACCTGAGACACAGATGACGAGCTTTATAGGTCACGATATAAGGCTTTGTCCTATGCCCTTGATCGATACTGAAAGAAACGCCATCATTGTTGACTCTGATGACATCTTTCTTCCAGATGAAGTTGGAAGGTGGTTCATAACCAAGAGTGGACAGATGGGAGCCAACAATCATTACCCGATGACCGGTAAACAACTGAAAAAAGCAGTTATTCCAAATACTGTTACGAAAGCAATAGAACTGGGAAAGCTCGTCGCTACTCAGGACAACGCTGTTGAGAAGGTAGCGGATTTTCTTGGAGGTAAGGTTCTTCTCTCGGGTGAGGTTGTCGGTGTTGAAGAAGAAGACAGAGGAGGCTTTTTCTACAAGTTTGCCAGCATCACTGACGGACATAACACAGTGCGGATAACCATCAAGAATGAGTACATGCTTTGCCGCTTCAATGAACAAATTGTGACTGTTTTTCCTGATCTCATAGTTGTGGTGGATGAGAATGGAAGAGGAGTCATGAGCACGGATCTTATGAAAGGCAAGAACGTGACGGTCATAGTGGCTCCAGCGCACGAAAGACTCAGAGAGGCCGTCAAAAGCTCTCTGGGTAAGATAGCCATGTCTTCAGATAGATTTGGTGAAAATGTTTCTTACGAGCCCGTAGAGATATTGCTTTCAAGGGTGGGAATTGAATAATGAAACTCAAGTTCATTGGCTATTCCACGAGTCCCAGAAAATCCAATACTCTCAATTTTGTCCAGGTTGCCCTCGAAGCGGCAAAGCGTTTCGCCAACGAATTTGGTGTTGAAGCTGATACCCAGGCTATTTCATTCAGTAAGAAGAAGGTGTATCCCTGTTATAACTGCGATATGTGCATAAAGAGGAAAACACTCTGTGTTTTGAAAGATGACTGGCTTGAACTTGTAGAACCACTATTGGAAGAACCAAATGGGTTGATAATTGCCTCACCCGTTTACTTTTTCAGCACGAACTCCATTGCCCGAGCGTTCATGGAGCGATTTACATGTCTTGAAAAGAAGATTTGGGATCCGTCTTTTCCATACGAACCACCAGATTTTTCGAAAACAGTGGCTGCGGCGATGGCTGTGGGATTTGACAGAAATGGTGGCGTTGAGCACACTGTTTCAAACATTATCGATTGGTTATTGGTAACAGGATTTACAACCGTTGGAGGATTCTACATCGGTGGAATGGGTTGGACAATGGAACAAGACGGCACTTCAAAGGTTTTGGAAGATGAAAGAGGAGTGAAGTCCGCAAAGTTGTGTGGTTACAAGGTGGCAAAAGTAGCTTTGCTGATGAAAGGTTTTTCTGATCTTCCAAATGTCACATGGAATTTTGAGCTTTAACACAAATTTTAAGGGGGAGGTGTTTTTCTATGAAGAAATTCTTGGTTGTTTTTCTGGTGTTGAGCGTATCTTTGCTCGGGTTCAGTACTCTTAAGGTTGGCGTCAACGTCTTCGGAATGGCGAATTTCTTCGCAAGGGCTATCTACCAAGCCATGATAGAAGAAGTTGAAGCCTTTGGCGCAGAAGCTATTCCCACCGTTACTCCAGATGTTACCAGTAGGATGAACGCGATTGAGGACTACATTTCGAAGGGTGTAGACATCATAGTGTTTTCGCAGGGTGACGTTAATATGGTGAAACCTGCCCTTGCAGAAGCGAAAAGGGCCGGAATAATACTCGTTTCAGCGGATGCGGGATACTGTGAGTTCATCGACGCGGCTGTTGAATCAAACAACTGGGTCATGGGTGCGATGGCAGGAACTGCACTGATCAACCTGATTAATGCGAAAGGTAATGTGGTTGAGATTTACAATGATTTGGGGCAAATGATCCGAATGCGCACCAAGATGTTTGAAACGATGTTGACAGAGTATCAAGAGGTAAAGATCGTCTCGAGATTTGTTTATGCCTGGCCAGGATATTTCCCCGAT
>QNAO01000118.1 GCA_003641785.1 Thermotogae bacterium | reverse complement strand
TGACTTTCAAACAAAATCCATTTGAAACAACATCTGCATTAATGGCTTTGGCAGACGAAATCATTAAGAAAAGAGCGGTATGTCAAATATGCGGTGAGTACACCGCAACACTCTCTTATAAAACGACGCCAGATCAGTCAGAAATAGATGTGGGCGGTGCTGAAAAATATATGGCTGTTTGCCGAGATTGCTATAACAAACTCCTCGCAGGAAACGAGTGAATCTTAGGAGGGAAAAGTCGTGGAAATGGTTTTAGTTGTACCAACATTGAAAGTGATCGAATTACTGGGTTCTAAAACCGGGATTGTTGAAGTTGAAGAACAGAAGATACAACAGCTCATTCAAAAAGAGGGGTTGTTTATACCTCGTAATCAAGCCGAGCAAGACGAATCTTTCCAGCAGATCATTCCATATGTGGTCATGAAAAACAACGGACAAATTCTCCTGCTTTTGAGAACATCAAAGCAAGGAGAGAAGAGGCTTCACGATAAATATTCTCTTGGCGTAGGAGGTCATATCAACAACTTAGATGATCAGAAACCTTGGAATGCATTTTTAAAAGGAATGAAAAGAGAAATAACTGAGGAAGTAGACGTTGAGATTCATTCAATTGACTACATTGGAATCATTAATGACACATCAACTCCTGTGAGTCGGGTGCATTTGGGATTATTATACATAGCTGAAGTCAACTTCAAAGGAATTCGAGAAAAGGACATGTTTATGTACTGGTGGAAAAACCTTGAGGAGCTGCAACAGTATACGAAACTTATGGAGGGATGGTCATTTCTAACGTACCAAGAATTGAAAAGGCGTATGCCAAACTGAACCTGTACCTTGATGTTCTGAGACTCAGAGACGACAACTATCACGACATAATAGGCTTGTTTCAAACGATAAACCTCTGCGATCTCATCAGTTTTGAAAAGCTACCAGCAAATGAGGGAATTAAGGTCATTTGTGATGTACCAATTAGTGGGCGTAATATTGTCGAAAAAGCCTTTTATGTTTTCTGTGAAAATATAGAGCGGGTAGATTTCGGTTTGCGAGTAACCATATTTAAGAGAATACCAATAAGAGCTGGGTTAGGTGGTGGGAGTTCTGATGCCGCTGCAACTTTACGCTACCTGGCAGTTGAAACCGGTCATAGCTTCGATGAAGTATTCAACATAGCCCATCTTGTTGGCTCAGATGTGCCTTTCTTAATATTTGGTGGAACTGCTGTCGTGACCAAGAAAGGAGAAAGTGTGCACTTTCTGGAACCACTTCAGAATTATGAAGTGAAGCTCATCTCACCACCAGGAGTTCGTATATCAACAAAGGAAGCCTATTCAAAATTGACTCGCTCTGATTTCGCAAAGGGACCAGGAACGCCGTACGAGTTGTATCGTGCTTATAGGAAAAGGGATTTTTCAGCGATTCGAAAGCTTTCGTACAATGTTTTTCAGGAGAAAATAACTGACACTTACCCCGCTGTTGCAGAGGCTCTCGCGCTTATGAAAAGGAAAAAACCCATCGTGCACATGATGACAGGAACAGGTTCAACCGTTTTTAGTGTATTTGATAGAAAGGCGGACTATTCGTTTGTCACAGGCTTTTTTCGAGACCTATAAGCGCGGCGCCCAGTGCTCCTGTTATCTCGGGATCATCCGGTATCAGTAGCTCTGTCTGGAGCATTTTTTCTAAAACAACTTTCAGTCCTTTGTTCAATGCAACCCCTCCAGTAAATGCAACGGGCGCTTTGCCATTGACTCTCTCGTACATCGAGGTTATTCTCCGCGAAATTGCCGTGTGGAGCCCTGCAACTATGTCTTCACGAGAGTGGCCCTGGGAACGAAGCGAAATAACCTCTGATTCTGCAAATACTGTACAAACACTGCTGATCGACAGACTGTTTTGCGCTCTTAGTGAGAAATCTCCCATAGAAGAAAGTGGAATTTCTAAGATCTGGGACATAACCTCTAAAAATCTTCCCGTCCCGGCTGCACACTTGTCATTCATTATGAAATCTTTGACAGAGCCGTTTTCCAACTTGATAACTTTACTGTCTTGCCCTCCTATATCTATAATGGTACAAATATTGGGAAATAAGTGAGAAACACCTTTTGCGTGGCACGTAATCTCGGTAATGGCCTCATCAGCGAAATTCAGGGCTCCTCTTCCGTAACCAGTGGCAATGATATAAACTTCTTGCTTGTCACAACCTATCTTTGAAACCGCATTTGACAAAAGATCGAGCGCGGTTTTCTTAGGGAAAGCTCCAGTCTTCACGACTTTTTTGAACAGGATACGTTTTTCAGAGTCTACCACGACTAATTTGGTACTGGTTGAACCGCTATCTATCCCCGCACAGAATCTTTTCTTTTGTGACCTCACTTGTTCAGGTTCAGATATTCTTTCTACTAAAGCTCCTAATCTCGTTTTGATCTGCTCCTTAGAAACGTGGTTGGGTTCCGTCTCGATGTGCACAAAAGGTAGGTTTAAAGCTTTTAACTTTTTCTCTTCAAAGCCGTAGAAATCACAAAACTTAGCAGTATGAAGAATAATACCATTGAAATCGAAGTACTTTCTCAAAGACCCTATATCTCTTTCAGTTACAAATCTCATGCAGTGAAATTCTCTTTCAAGGATTCTTTTCGCTATGCTCAAGAAAATATCTTCCTCGTTTAGATCTTCAGGTGAGCCAAGACATGGTACTAACCCAGTGCACGTGGCGTTTATCGCAGAATTGCCAGTCTCTTCTATGACATCAATAAGGCTTGACGGAGCAGGAGAGCCTACTATTAGAATGTTGTTGCGCGCTCTCCTGGTTGATTTAATATAATCGTTTCCTGTTATAGTTTTGCAGAGCGAAGCCATCTTTTCTAAGTCATTATTCCTGATTGCATCCTTGAAACTTCTAATCAAAAACAGTAATCTTTCATGCGACTTTTTCAATTCACTTAGAGTTATTTCTCTTTTGATAGCCTTCTTAAAAGATGTGAAGAAGTTTGAAAGAGTGTGGGCAAATCTCTCAACCGATAGTTTGGTCGAAACATTTGGAATTTCCAAAGGCAGAACACGGCCAGAGAAATGGCGCCTCAAAACATCACAGGATCGTCGCATGGAGTCACAAGAATCCGCCCAAATTAGCACATCGTTCTCGCTCAATTTCGTGGGAAGCGTTGAGAGACAAAAGGAGCACAAGTTGTTGTGAAGTTCGCCATTGACAACAGATTTTTGGGATTCTACCCGCTTATATGGGATCTTCGACGCCATCAGGAATTCAACGGGTATGTAAGAACAGTTGTACAGTATCATCCTATCATCTCCAGAAATGCCTCAACTCTTGTCTTGTATTGTCCAATAGATGATGATGTGTGATCCACACAATCACCGTCGAGGGACAGAAAAGGTATTCTTAGCTCTTCAAATCTACGCTTTATCAAACCCACAGCGCCGCTGGATTGTTTACAACCCCAATGATTGAAATGAATGACTGCGTCTACTGAAAAATCCCTGGCAAGTTGTGTGACAAACTTAATTCTTCTCTCAAGAGGACCTATCTCGGGATTCATCAGTAGCTTTCTGGCAACACTTCGAACAGGATGCTCTGGATCGAGATCTACTTCCAGAGAATCCCATTCAAGTTCTGATGTAACAACGGCGATATCAGAACTCGGTGAAAAGATGTTGTACAGCTCGCTGTCATAATAAGGCACAAGATGAAGCCATAAGATTCTTTTTCGGGGCTGTTCTTGTTCTCGATCCAGTTGCTTAGAAAGCACCTTAACAGCTTTGTTGAACTCCGAAGAATACCCCCTTAAGTGCAGTGAATATAGAGCATTTACATGCTGATACAATTTCATTCTCAATGGGTTGTGTGAAAGCTTCCTATAAGCATCTCTAAGAATCTGCAATGTCTCTCGCTCTGTTGAAATGAGTTTCTTGAAATACTTGTAGTCGAAACTTGATTTGAAAAGTGACTCCAGTTCAGCGATCATATCCTCAATCTGCTTCACAAGATATTCCTCAGATTCTTTAGAAATATGTTTTGGAACATCTATTACAAAGAACGGACATTTTCTGCAATTTGCGTGAAACGCAAATGTTGGCAAGTTACCATCGCAGAGGATGTTAGTTGTGAAAACCGCAATTGGAGCGGGGAACAGGTTCATTTCAGAAGCTCCAACCGATGCTCTATGGAAAGTGCATAAACTTCTGTTTATTCCAATGCTTTCGGCTTTTTGTATTGCTATATCGTCAAGATGCATTGAAGATAATGTTCCGGAAAGACCTTCTGCGGAAACTG
>QNAO01000117.1 GCA_003641785.1 Thermotogae bacterium | reverse complement strand
GAAAACGAAAGTTTATGCACCTTACCACAGACATAGCATTCTTGTCTTGTAGGTTCAAACCTGTCTAAAAGAACAGGCGTCTCAAGGCTGTTTTTCAACCTCGATTTCAATCCATCTATCGCTGTTGTACAGCCACTTGGCTTCGGCAAAGACTTTTGCAAGTAGCTCTTGTTTTCTCTTCGAGAGATTCTGAAGCTTCACTTGATAGACAACTACTTTTTGCGCCGCTGTCTTGTTTCTTGTATAGCTTTCCTTGTTTGCCTTTCATTGCCTTTTCTTGTGATTTTTGGTACAATGTTTTTAGAAACCTATCTGAGGTGAAGGGAAGTTTTCTCCTGACACCAAGGAAGGAATATTCAAACGGCGTATACCGCCTCCTTTCTTGGTGTCACAAAGAAAGGAGGCTTTTATTTGGAAAGATTTTACATTGTGAATATCCTCGTTGAAGACCGTCAGAACGCGTATGGTAAAGTCAACGAACTGCTCCACAGTTTCGCCGATATTATCAAACTGAGAGTCGGATACCCCATCTCTGAAGAAAATTTCGCGATTATCACCCTTGTTGTAAAAACAACGAACGACAATTTTGGCAGTTTGACTGGGCGAATCGGTCAGATTAAAGGGGTCAAGGTAAAAAGCATTCCAGTGAGGTGAGAAAAGTGATATTATTAAAAAAACTTCGTGACAAAGAGGCTTTTATTCCTCATGAAGAGATCTTCGAGCTCCTTGAAAAAACCAGAAATCCAGACAGAAAACGTGTTGAAGAAATTGTGTCAAAATCACTTGAGAAAGAACGATTATCATGCGAAGAAACAGCATTTCTGCTGAATGCAGAAGATCCGCAACTCGTTGAGATGATACTCCAGGCAGCCAGGGAGCTGAAAAACAAAATCTACGGCAATCGTATTGTCTTATTCGCACCTTTATACATCGGAAATGAGTGCATCAACAACTGTGTTTACTGTGGATTTCGAGTTGATAACCATGAAGTAATAAGAAAAACACTTTCCAGCGAAGAACTCGAATCCGAGGTGCGCGCACTTGTTTCCAAAGGACACAAAAGACTCATAGTTGTTTTTGGAGAGCACCCCATGTATTCACCAAAATTCATAGCTGACACTATAGAAAAGATATATTCCACAAAATTCGGGCACGGCGAGATTCGGAGAGTCAATGTGAACGCAGCACCTCAAACTGTGGAAGGATACAAAATTATTAGAGATGTTGGTATAGGAACTTTCCAGATCTTTCAAGAAACATATCATCTGCCGACGTACAAAAAGCTCCATCCTTCGGGCCCGAAATCTTCCTACGTGTGGAGACTCTATGGGCTGGACCGAGCCATGTTGGCCGGAATTGATGATATTGGAATAGGAGCTTTGTTTGGGCTGTACAATTGGAAATTCGATGTTATGGGACTGATGTATCACACAAAACACCTTGAAGAGAGATTTGGAGTGGGACCACACACGATATCATTCCCGCGGCTCGAACCAGCAGTAAACACACCGTTCACCATTTCTCCTTCAAACAAGCTCAAAGACCAAGACTTCGAGAAACTCGTGGCCATAATTAGACTTTCAGTTCCGTATACCGGAATGATCCTCACGGCACGAGAAGCCCCCGATATCAGAAGAAAAACATTGAGACTCGGCGTCTCTCAGATAGACGCGGGATCCAGCATAGGTGTTGGTTCTTACTCAGCTCGTGATTCTCAGGTGGTTAGAAAAAGCCAATTCATACTCGGTGACACGAGATCGCTCGATGAAGTTATACGCGAACTCGCATCAGAAGGTTACATCCCCTCGTTCTGCACAGCATGCTACCGCGCAGGACGCACAGGACAGCACTTCATGGAGTTTGCAATTCCAGGATTTGTGAAGCAATTCTGCACTCCCAACGCGATTTTGACATTCAAGGAATACTTAGTCGATTATGCCAGCGAAGCAACGCGGGAAATAGGGGAAAGACTTATAACTACAGAACTTCAAAAAATGCCGTCTTCTCAGAGAAACACAGTGAGCAAGATGATCTCTCAAATCGAGGCGGGGGCTCGTGATGTCAGATTGTGAAAAACTTCTTCTTCAAATCGCATCTGAATTTGGGTGCAAGATATGGGTGTGTGAGAAGATCGGTAGGAGAATCTCATATATTCAGGGCCTGAAAGCAGGAGAAGAAAGGTACCTACCGGCGCAGGTGGTTTTTGAAAACGAAAGATACGCCGTTATGTGTGAAACTGAACATGTCAGCAAAAAACTTATGCTCAAAGCGAAAAGAGTGATTGAATGTGTCCAAAAAGGACATCTTTCAAAAGATACTCAAAAAGCCAGCCAGCGTATCTGTTGAAGAAGTAGCTTGGGTTTTAGAGGATGACAGTTTGAACGAGCCATTATTTGAGATCGCCGACGAAGTCAGAAATCTTTATCTTGGCAAAGACGTGTATTTGAGGGGAATAATCGAGTTTTCCAATTACTGCAGGAACGACTGCCTATATTGCGGCATAAGGTCGTCAAACTCAAAAGTCAGTCGATACAGAATGAGTGTTGACGAGATACTCAATACCGCAAAGTTTATCGCAGAAAATGGCTGTGGAACGGTTGTTCTCCAGTCAGGTGAAGATCCGTTTTACAACGATGAAATGATCGCAGAGATAGTTCACAGAATAAAAAAGCTCGATGTAGCCGTGACTTTGAGCATAGGAGAAAGATCTTTCAAAGAGTACAAGACATGGAGAGAAGCCGGTGCTGATCGTTACTTGATGCGGCATGAAACAGCAGATGAAGAGCTCTACAAACAGGTTCATCCCGCGGATGATTTCAACATTAGAAAGCGGCATCTTGAAATGCTTAAACAACTGGACTACGAGGTCGGTACTGGATGTATCGTAGGTTTACCGCATCAAGACGATCTTTCTTTAGCAAAAGATATTCTGTTTACCTACGAGTTCGACTCTGATATGGTAGGGATTGGCCCTTTCATACCTCATCCTGATACACCGCTTGGAAAGGAAAAACCGGGCAGCCTTATGAAAACTCTCAAAGTCATAGCTCTTACTCGCTTATTCTTACCTGATTCGAACATTCCCGCTACCACAGCTCTTGGCACAATAGATCCGCGGGGCCGCCAATTGGCTTTGAATTGCGGTGCAAACGTGATAATGCCGAACTTTACACCAGTTTTTTATCGTCCTCGTTTTACAATTTATCCCAACAAAGTCTGCATTTTTGAGAGTGATGCTCAATGTAGAGACTCCATTAAGGATCTTATCGAAACAGCCGGTTACAAAGCTGTTGAAAGCCAGGGATTCAGGAGGCGAGTGCATGAAAACAGCTCACGCAGGATTTAGAAAGTATGTGATAGTCGCTGGGCGAAGAAATACCGGCAAATCGTCTTTGCTAAATTCCATAGCAAAGCAGAATGTAGCTCTTGTGAGTGAAGTAGCAGGAACAACGACAGATCCAGTGTATAAAACACTGGAGGTCCAGCCCATTGGGCCTGTAACTTTTGTAGATACACCGGGCATCGATGATGAAGGGAAAATCGGCACAGAACGCGTGAAAAGAGCAAAACGAGCGTTCTACAGAGCTGATGCCGCGGTGCTTGTTGTTGACGGCAAACCAACGCAGTTTGAACACTTTGTGGCAAAAATTTTCAGAGAAATGAGGATTCCCTTTTTGATAGCGGCTAACAAAATGGATTTATTCAATCGTGTTGATGGTCTCTACGACAGCTTTAAGGTTCCAGTGATACCGGTTTCTGCGAGGTTTAACATCAACATTGACAAGTTGCTCACTGCGTTATCACAAATATTACCAGATGAGGAAGAAAGGCCACTTGTGAGCCATTTGTTGAAAAGCACCAAAACAGCTGTTCTGGTTGTTCCCATAGACAAATCCGCTCCTAAGGGCAGACTCATAATGCCTCAAACTGAGGCGATACGGGAAATACTGGATTCTGGCGGCACAGCGGTGGTGACGCGCGAGACAGAATTAAGCAAAGCTTTGAAAAAACTGAGTATTGACCCAGACATTGTTGTGACAGATTCGCAGGCAGTGATGAAAATCTCAAGCGTTGTCCCACTTCGTGTTCCTTTGACAACCTTTTCTATCTTGGAATCCGCGAAAAAGGCGGATGTAGATTTATTCATGATGGGAATAGAATCCTTGGGCAAGCTCAAGGCGGGAGATTCCGTTGCCGTTGTAGAAGCGTGCTCGCATGTTCCCACATGTGACGATATCGGCAGAGTAAAGATACCACGCTGGATTGAGGAAAGGCTTAAACTAAAACTGACT
>QNAO01000116.1 GCA_003641785.1 Thermotogae bacterium | reverse complement strand
GAAAGACTGAGAAAACATGAAAATACCCCAAGAGCTCATCAAGCTTGGAAAGATGATGGCTCCATAGGTGTTCAAAAGCCCAAAGGTTCTCACAAGAATAAAAAGTGGAATCAGGAACATAAACCCGGGAAAGAGCATCTGATAAATGATGAAGTTGAAAACGTATCTTCCAGCCTTGAAATCTATTCTAGCGATCGCGTAGCCTATAAAAGCTGAAGTGACAATTACCGAAAAAGTAACAACGCTTGATATGAAAACACTGTTCATTAAAGCTCTGACAAAAGGACGCTCCAATTTTTCAGACATGACGAAGATGAACTGATAGTGCTCCACTGTGAAATGAGATGGCCAAAGAGTAGTGAAGATTTCTCGCGCAGGTTTGAAAGATGACACAAGCAACCATACGTACGGATATATCCATATTAATCCCAAAACCAGCATAAAAATATGCAGAATAATAGAGCCTATTCCCAGCTTCTTCAAACAAAGCTCACCTCTTTTTCAAAAAGGCGTCGAATTAGCATTACGAGTCCATAGCTCATCATTGCTGTTACAACTGCTACTGTAGTTGCGTATGATGGATTGATACGCTTGAAAGCGGTGTCATACATGTAGATTAAAAATGTGGTGGTCCTCTGCATTGGGCCACCACCTGTTATCATGTAAGGTTCTGTGAATATGCCAAACGTGAGCATCGTAGATAGGACAACCACTGTTATCAAGGATGGATTGAGAAGAGGAAGCGTTATCTTCCAGAATATCGTTCGCCTGTTCGCTCCATCAAGTCTCGCCGCTTCGTAAAGATTCGAAGGTATCGCTTGAAGACCCGCATAGAGTATCAAGCCGTAGTAACCTATGAATTTCCAGGTAATTATTAAGCATATAGAGAAGACAGCGAGTTGGGGATTACTAAACCATGGAATTGTAAATCCAAAAAGTTTGTAAATCAATTTGTTGAGAGGTCCATTGACCGCAAAGATGTTTGAGAACATTATTGAATAGGCAACGCCAGAGGAAACATTTGCCACGAGAAAACTTAACATAATAAAAGTTCTGAAATACCTTAGCTTCGCAAGAACAATTGCAAAGGCCAAAGAAGCGAAAAGAACCATCGGAACCAAATATGCGAGAAAATTAACGGTGTTTAACATTACTCGAATAAATGTGGAATCCTGAAATATCCTGACGAAATTGGCAAGACCAACGAACTTCAAGGGGCTGAAATAATTCCATTTGGAAAAGGCAAGAACAACCATCCACACAAATGGATAACCCCAAAAGACCGCAGTGTAGGCGAGATATATCGATATCAAACCCCAGCCAAACTTTCTGTCCTTGCTCTTTAACGAAGCCATGGCCCTCACCCTTAGACTTAGAACAAGATCTTATTTACTTCCTTAACCGCTTCCGGCAGCGCCTCCTGAGGAGTTTTCTTGAGGTGCATAAGCGGTTCAACCAAATAAGTGGTCATCGCTATTTGCACGTCTATGGTCTTATCGATAAGAGCAGGCGGAACTGCATAGGGCACAGCATCAGCATATGCCTTGAAGAATCTGTCTTCCATGAATTTTGAGAACTGAGGATTTACTCCAAGATCTTCACGCGCAGGAGGCATACGGGTTATATCGGTCCACAGAACGTCGTGTTCCACATTTGAGAAAACCCAGGAAATGAACTCAAAAGCTGCTTGTTTGTCTTTACAAGTTTCAAACATTACCAAACCCTTTGTGTCTGCGAAGGTGTATATAGGTGCGTCTTCCGGATAGTCATCAGGTACGGGTGGCATGGAGAACCACATAGAGTCTATTACGTCTGGAAAGGTTTCCCTTGCCCAGTTTATCTCCCAGGGTCCTGTATTCTTACCCAGAACAGCTCCCATATACAGTGGGTTCGTCCCGAGATCAACGGCTGTCCAGCCATTTTCAAACATTTTGTAGATAAATCCAGCAACCATCTCACCATATTCGTTGTTGAAAATTGCTTTTCGCTTTTCAGTATCTATATAAGCTTGTCCTTCACTTGCAGCGTAATAGAACATAATGAAATCGAACCAGCGATCCCACCAATTCCGTCCTGCTATAACCTGCATGCCATACCGCTCATTGGGAATGACAAATTTCTCGCTGATCTCGTAGATATCTCCATATGTTCTTGGTGGTTTATCATAGCCCAGTTCTTTCAGCAAATCCCCTCGCCACCAGATGAGTATTGGATTGGAATAAATAGGAAGCACGTAATAGTGATCCTGCATCTTCCATTTCTCTACTATGTTTCTCGACTTTCTGGCATCGAGAAGGCTCCAGAAAGCATCTCCAAAACTGTCAAGAGGATGCAAAACACCTAAGTCGGCGAGTTGAGCTCCAAAACCGCTGAAGATATTAGTGCATATATCAGGTGCTTTCCCAGCCGCTATTGCCGTTAAAATAGCCTCTTCTGAACTGCCCGCAGCAGGTATTACAGACCATTCGATTTCAATGTCGGGTCTTACGCTCTTCCATTCTTCAAGGATTGTTTTCCAAAACTCTTCCTGAAGCGGATTGGGAGCCGTCCAGAGCACTAACTTGGTGCTAAACGCAACTATCGACAGAGTAACTATAAGAAATACCACAATCTTCTTCATTTGTTCACCTCCCTCAGATGGAAGACTCTCTTCTGATAAAACTCGTGTAGAGGCACATTTTACAGGGGTAAGGACCATGGCCAATAAGCAATTCGTAGAGTCTCTTGGCAGCATGATAGCCCATCTCGTACTTCTGAACACGCAGGGTCGAAAGAGAAGCCACCTCAGACTGTGCAATATCGTCAAATCCTACCACACTTATGTCTTGGGGTATAGAGTAACCCCACTTTTTGAGACATCCAACAGTTCTGAGTGCAATGATGTCATTAGAACACAGTATTACCTCTGGATTCCTGTTTTGAAGAATTTTCTTCAGCACGCCATCTATTTCTTCATGAAGGTCATCGTATTCATAACGAACAGGTAGAAGCCCATTTTTCTGCATTGCGGCTACGTAGCCAGCATATCGATCTCTAAACCCATAAAAAGTCAATGGGCCGTGCAGATGCACAATCCTTGATTTTCCCTTCGCTATGAATCTTTCTGTTACGTAAAACATTCCTCCGTAACCGTCGCTCACAACGCTGTTTACTCTCAAACCATCAACATAGTGATCAACAAGCACAACCTTTGCACTTTGAGAAAAGGCTTTAACTTGCTCGCACGATGCGTCGCTTCCTACAATCAAATACCCATCGAAAGAGTTTGAAGGCTTAGTCTCTTCAAGAACCAACTGTTCTGTCGAAAAACGAAACTCCTCCCTGTGGTCATAAAGGGCCTTTAGAACCACTTTGTAAAAAGACCCTACCTCTGACCCAAGGATATCGACAATTCTCCTGCTGACAACAATTCCTATGGTAAACGTCTTCCTGCTGGCGAGAGTTTGGGCAAAGATCTTAGGTTGATATCCCAAATTTTTTACAACTTCCCAAACTCTTATGCGAGTTCTTTCAGAAACATATTCGTGATGATTCAGAACTCTCGAAACTGTTGCTGTTGAAACTCCTGCTAACTTTGCAACTTCTTCTATGGTAGCCACAGCTTCACCTCACACTCATATGAAAACGCTTACACTATCATTATATAAATGAAATCTTATCATTTCAATTTCCATGTTCGAGAGTAATCGATAACAAGAGCAAGAAAAAATGCATGTGATTAACTTTAATGACAATAATTTGAAAAAACAGCCGTTTGTCAAAGAAAAAACTCTTTAACGAAACTGGAAAAAAGGGAGTCAAGAGTTTATCATCATTCTGTAAACGCTTACATAAGGGGGTGCTTCTATGCGGAAGCTTTTCTTAATTCTGTTGGTGGTATTTGCTACTTGCCTTCTTGCCTCGGCTTTTAGAATACCGGTGACAACAGGCGAAGTAGATGTACCTGTAGTACTCAAGATGAGTGAGTTACTCGAAATGGTGCCAGAAGATTTTGATGCAAACTGGCAAGGTATCCGAGTGGCTTTTGATGGTCTTTATGTACCTTTTCAAATTGAGGACGCTGACGATAACAATCGTATTTCGGCAGGTGACTATTTAGTCTTTCTTGCAAAAGGAAACGGCGAGATCATAATACCAGAAGAAGATATTGAATCGGTAAAATTTGAGCCATTCTTCGTGGTCGAAAAGGCCGATGGGAATTGGAAGATCACAGCAAAGGACAACCTACTGTCCCTCAGCGTGAATGACCACGGTCTTGCACAGGTAACGATGTTCAATGGAGTGGAAGCAACTCTCCTTGATGAAATTGGAATAGCTCGAGTCAGTGGCTGGCCAGAAAGCACGTACTGGATTGATGGAAAATTGGGCAACCATTATGAGGAG
>QNAO01000115.1 GCA_003641785.1 Thermotogae bacterium | reverse complement strand
GTTCAACCACACATCCACGCTCAGCTCACTTGGCTGAGGAACGATTATCACATTCTTCAAATTGAATTCTCCAGCCAAGACCAGAACTGATGTCAAAATTATAACGGCGAAAAACGCCAGTTTTTTCACTCAAATTCCCCCCCTTTCTCATCGCGGCACGATTACCTCACAGTCAACCACAATGTCGTTGTCGGTTCTGAACAAAGCATACCCCTTGGAAAGATCTGTTATGTTCGTTAGTAGTGTTAAATTACTTATATCACTTACTACTTGAACTTCTGTGACGCTGTACACATCGTCTTTTACCTCAAATTCAGCAAGGACATATTTTGTAATAACGACCTTACTTTTTGCTTTGTCATCAACTACCATTGTGTAGCTTAGACCGAATGGATCGTTTGGTTTAAGATAAAAAGTCAGGTCCGCAGTCGGAGTGTAGTTACGCGGATCTGTGGCTGAATAGTCTTCAAGATCAGAAACAGCAAAAATGGTAGTTCCGCACTGGCCTTTGTATTGATTCAAAGCGTAAACGGAATTGTCAGATGCCATTCCGTTGCTGAAAAGCCCTTCCCTCTCAGAAAAGCCCGTGGGCGGATTGTCAAGATTGTAAAAAAGCATTTTCACAGCCGGAGTTGTGTAGTTTTCACAGGATGTAAACAGATTTTTTACATCTTGATCCACACTGCTTGCGGTCACCTCAACGAGAAACGCGTTGATACTCGTTATTGGCCGAGCAACAGGTCCACACGAGAACAAAAACAAAGCCAGTATTGCGACGGAAATGATCCAGACATACTTTTTCATTTCACTATCCCCCTTTCAAAATCAGCGATACGTGAAACTGAAAATCAGCTTTGATCCTCTTCTGTATATGAATAGAGCGACGAAGTCACCTTGTTTGATCTTTTCAGTCACTGTGTTCCAGTCTCGAAGTGTTTCAACGTAGTATCTTTTTCCATTAACAGCGACGGCTGTTATCACATCTCCAGCTTGAAGCTGAGAGAAACTGGCGTTTTTGATCTGACGGATTACAACACCTTCTACAGACTCTGGTATGGAGTAGCTTTCACGATCGTAATTCGTCATTTCATCAACAACTATACCCAGAAATTCCTTGGCTTCAGTAGCAACCGCCGATTCTTCCTGAGCCTCTCCAAGCGTGACAGAAATGTTGATCTGTTTTCCGGATCGCTCGATAGTGAGATTCACCGTATCACCCGGAGTGTGGCTGTGTATCAGTGAAACGAGTTCTTCTTTTGTTGTGATATTAATATCATTAAATTTGACTATCACATCGTTTTCTATTATACCAGCTCTTTCAGCGGGAGAATCTTCCAAAACTTGAGTTACTATCGCTCCATAGTTAACCTTCAACCCGAGCGCCTTGGCGAGTTCCTCGGTAACTGTCATTACAACAACACCGAGCTGAGCTTTTTGAGCTTTCCCAGTTTTTATGAGAGAATCGATGAATCTCTTAGCGGTGTTTATAGGTATCGCAAAGCCCAGGTTAACAGCTTCCTGGGGTTTTATTATCGCTGTGTTTATCCCTATCACCTGTCCGTGGATGTTCAAAAGAGGACCGCCGCTGTTTCCCGGGTTTATCGCGGCATCTGTTTGTAGCAAGTTGGTGTAATATCCCGATCCATCGGGTTTGGGGATCTTTCTTCCAGTGGCACTCAGCACGCCAATCGTGACGGTGTGTTGAAATCCAAGTGGGTTACCAATAGCTATCGTCCATTCTCCTATCTCAAGGGAGTCCGAATCTCCAAGTTCCAGAATAGGAAGATCTTCATCGGGATTTATTTTGAGGATTGCTATGTCTAACTCATCGTCTCCGCCTATGTAGTCTGCGTTGTAGACTTTTCCATCGAGCATCGTGACGGTAATTTTCTCCGAACCGTCCACCACATGCTGATTTGTGAGTATGTAACCTTCTTTGTCGAATATGAAGCCCGAACCAAGGCTGGTCGCCTCTCTTTGCTGACCCCATGGAACATCGCCAAACCAGCGTTTGAAGAAATCTTCCATAAATGGATCAAAGAACGGTGAAGACGTGTACTTTACGGCATCGATCTTTACAACCGCCGGTGCGCATTCTTTCACCACGTTTGCAATCGGACTTTGATAGTCAGGATTGACATACGCCAAAGTTAGAAGAGAAACACTTACCAAAAGCACTGCTAAAATCCTTTTCTTCATCTACAACACCTCCTGCTGTTACTTTAGACATCTCAAATAAATTCCGTGTTCACTTTTCTAAGGCGCGATCTTTGAAAAGCTCTGCTTTCACCATGTGGTTAAACTGATTGACGCTGAGTCCATAGAATTCTGCTACCGCCTCGATCATGGAATCACAATCTTTGATTTTCATGAATCGCTCCCTGAATTCTCTTGCATTGCGCATCCCATTGGTGTAACCGCGGACAAATTGTCTCATCTCGTAAAGTGATCTATCTCCTTTCACAGCCCTCTTCAGAAAGATGTGGATCAAAAAAGCCCTTCCTATCTGTGACAGCTCAGTTGACTGAAATCCCTTGATTTCTCGAAAGATCCACGGTTTTCTGAGAGCCCCTCTTGCAACAAGAACAGCGCTCGCCCCACGCATCACATAAGTGTGAAAGTCCTGAGCCGTGAAAACATCGCCACTCAAAGCGATTGGTGCTTTCCATTTGGAAAGATCCAGATTTCTTTTGGCTCTTCCACCGTAGAGCTGTTTAACCGTTCTTGTGTGGATTTCAAGTCCATCGGCTCCCTCTTCAAGACATATTTGAATTATTCTGTCAACTTCATCTCTGTCCCAACCCAGCCTGACTTTCACCGTGAGAGGCTTTTTAACAGCACTTTTTGTGCATCGCACAACTTGCCTCAGCTTTTTCAAATCTCTTAAGAGCGCCCCACCAGCTCCTTTTGAAACAACCTTCCTTACCGGACAGGCAGCGTTTATGTTGATCCATGGCCCTTTCGACTCAACCAGTGCGGCGGCGTCGGCGATTTTGCAGGGATCAGAGCCAAAAATCTGGATAGCCACATTGCTCTCAACCTTTGAAGGCAACAGATGTTCTACCGCAATATTTCTAACGATACTCTCAGCACTGATCATCTCTGTGTAAGCAAAATCAGCGCCCCAATCAAAACAGATCTTTCTGAAGCAAAAATCCGTTATTCCCGCCATCGGCGCGAGTCCAACGATACCCGGAAAGCCGAAGCTATTCATTGCTGTATGCACTGATGACACTGCTTTCTATCTCAGAGACAACCATTCCTCTGATTGATTTCCCCTGTCTAATGCGTGAGCGTATCTCACTGGAAGATATTTGAACAACTGGGCAGTCAAGGAACAAGATTTTGCTGTACATATCTTTGAGAACACTCTTTGCTCTTTGCTCATAAGGCCTGCCGCAGTATCTTGGATACACCACAAAATGGCAGGAATTCAGAAGCTCTTCATACCTGTACCATTCTTCTATGTAAGAAAGAGCGTCCTCACCAGCTATGAAGTAAGGAGTGGTGTTGTGAACGTGTGAAAAGTGCCTAACTGTGTGTAGAGAGTACGAAGGTCCTTCCACACTGGATTCATAATCGCTTATAAAGCTTTTCTCCACACGCGCAAAGCTCTTTTCAAGCCATTTTAGCCTGATTTCGAAGGGCTGAAGGAGATTTTCCCTGTGAGGAGGTCTGTAGCATGGAACAACGTAGAGAAGATCCAGTTCAAGATTTTCCAGAGCGTAGAGGGCCACTATGAGGTGGCCCACGTGTGGAGGATCGAAGCTGCCGCCGAATATACCAATCCTATTCTTTGTATTCGAAGCACCTGTCACCGAGCCAGATGGTATCACCATCTTCTGCCCCCATTTCCTTAAGCCTTCTACTGAGTCCATTTTTTTCCAAAAGGTTCAAAATATATCTCATTGAGTCTCTTTGCGGCATAGAAAACCGGCTCAGCAGTTCGTCTATGTGCTCGCCGCTGACCACAAACCCCTGATCTTGCTTTTTTATCTGAAAATCAAATCGCTCAGGAAGTTTTCTTCTGAACGCTGACGGTTTTTTGGGAAAACTTCTCGATGTACAACTTACCTGGCTCATTTGACTCCTCTGAGTGCTGACAGCTTTCCAAATGGCGTTTTTGAGTGTTTCTTTTCCCTGCCCTGTTACAGCCGATGTTGGTATCACAGCCGTTTCAAGCTCTTTTTCAAGATATCGAAGATTCTCCTTGAGCAATTCTTCAGGCAGGAGATCCACCTTGTTCGCAACAACTATCTCGGGTTTTTTCAAAAGATTCTCACTGTACAGAGAAAGCTCTTTTTTTATTTTCATGTAGTCTTCTAAGGGATCCCTGCCTTCAATTTGGGATATATCAAGAACATGCACTAAAACAGAACACCGTTCG
>QNAO01000114.1 GCA_003641785.1 Thermotogae bacterium | reverse complement strand
GGTTGTTCTGGCCACAAAGGTTCATGGAAGGATGGGGCCAGGTCCTAACGACATGGGGAACAGCAAAGTCCATATACTCAGAGAGGTTGAAAACAGTTTGAGAAGGCTTCAAACTGATTACATCGATGTGTACTGGATTCACAGACCTGATCCTGATACTCCCATCGAAGAAACGCTCGAGGCACTCGACTATTTAGTTAAAAAAGGGTACGTCAGATATGTTGGAAGCAGCACATTCCCGGCGTGGCAAATAATGGAAGCTTTGTGGAAAAGTGATGCTAAAAATTTGGTTCGCTTCTCAGCTGAGCAGCCACCATACAACATCATTGAGCGTCAGATAGAACAGCGTGTGGTACCACTTTGTGAGAAATACAACATTGCCATTATCCCCTGGAGTCCCCTTGCGGGGGGATGGCTCAGCGGTAAGTACAAAAGAGGAATAAAGCCACCACCTGATTCTCGCGCGGCGAGGTATCCTGAGTGGATGAGTGTTGACGAAGCAAACCCTTTGGTGAAAAAGAGGTTCGACACTATCGAAAAACTCGAAACAATAGCAAAAGATCTCAACTGTTCTTTAGTTGAGCTCTCCATTGCGTGGTTGCTCAGCAAGCCATTTGTGACAGCGCCCATAATAGGCCCAAAAAATCTGGAGCAGCTCCGCAGCTATCTGAAATCGCTCAACATTGAGATAAGCGATGAAGTGACGGGTAGAATCGACGAAATCGTTCCACCGGGAACGTCACTCTGGCTTTGTCAGAACGAGAATTTCGTTGTTTAAAATCTGAGATCCTGAAGATAGAAAACGTATCTGTTAGATGAATCAGTGGCGGCTCTCACATGGTCAAAAAAAGCGTATGGACCCGAAAGAGAGTATCCAAGAACATCGGCGACTGTGTCTAAATCCTGAAAAGAGGTTACCCCATCAGGAAGGCGGCCTGAAAAGCCCGATGTTACTTCGCTGAAGTACTGCATTGTGCCTGACATTCTATCTTTTGAGCTTGCAAAATAGCTGACAGCCGCGCTAATGGACAAAAGCAGTATTATTACTCCCACTGTCAGAACCAATAAACTGACAAGCAGTTCCACAGTTGAGTAACCGTGTTTCATCGTACTCTCAATCCTTCCAAAAGGGTAGCCCCAGTCATGGGAGATAGCCCTTGTTTGGCGGAATAAAGCCTTTTGTCGAATATGTTGAACTCTTTGAGCCCTTTGCTACCATTCCACGTTGGTGTGACGGCTTCTGAAGCTATGGAGCCAAAAATTACACGATAGCCCAATCTTTCAAAGTTGTTGTAGTCCACCTTCAATGTTGGAACATTGGGGCTATTCGGACTGCCGGGTTTTCTGTTTCGATCCCAGTACATTAAAAAAGCGCTCATATCCATTCTTATGTTGCGTATGGAGCCATCACTGTTAAGATATCCATCGTGCCACGGTGTCGATATATCAGCGGTTGTCACAATACTGACATGGTCTTTGGTTGAATCCTCCTGAGCCAATTTTCCATACCACGCGTCCCAGAAAGTCTTTCCATCTATTGTTATAGTCGTTGTTTCTTCGGAGTCTACGTCCTTGACGGTGAGTTGGCCCTGAACATCCCTGCTGTTTGGAATTGGAGTGCCGTCATCGAAAAATGGATCCATGTTTACCAGATATGTTTCCCCATCAACTGTCAATTCCATTTGTCCTGTGGCACTGTAGTATTTCAGATCTCCGTAAACTTTCAATTCGTCCCACGGAGTTTGCTCTTGCTGTCTTCCTTTATTTCCCATTACGAGAATCGTCCAGTCTCCCATGAAAATGTTTTCGGTCCATTTACCCTTTTCGCCGAGAGCAACATAAGAGTTGGTGGTGTCGCACATGAAAGCCAAAAATCCGTTGAAGTCCGCTATTGTCATTGTCATGGGTTTTGTTGTTTCGGTGTCTCCATTGCGTTTTGTTTCCGTGGCTGTCAGAGTTACAGGAACATTCGGTGGCCCAGGATAGGGAACAAGGATATCCACCTGATACTTGTTGTTTCCATGATGATCACCTTTCAATTCGAAGTATCCTTCAGGACCTCTTATCTTTATGAGTTGTGCTTTTTGGCCTTCTTGATCAATTATTTCAGATGTGAACACAACATCGTCGTCTTTGTTACCACCGCCGCTGAGCTTCGAGTACGTTAAAATCAGTCCGGTAGAACTCGCTGGGGATGTTTCAGATTTGAGAGTATCTATTATATCCACCTTGAACAGGCTTTCGATTTGCTTATCCCAATAAGTTTTGCCCTGAAACGACTCTCTCATCTGTGTTACCTCTTCGTCTTTAAGGATCACCCTGCCGCCGAGAAACACATCGTCTTCACTAACTTCGTCGTACTCCCGCAGTTTCTTGTAGAAAGTTTTTCCATAGAACCTTGGACCGGGATTACCACCGATGCCAAGGCCTCCATAGCCTTCCTCATCGATTCCGAACCACGAAGGTCCATCTATGACCTCTCCTGTCCCATAATAACTGTAGCTTGGAATCCCGTTTGGCAAGAACACAGCGTAGTTGAAAAAGCCTTCAGGTCCCACCACAGTCCATGCCTTGGCGGTGTTCGATTCAACGTAGAGCAGGATTTGCCAAATGTTGATGTCATTCGGGCTCACAACTAAAACTCTTAAATCACTGAAATCAGTTTCGATCAACCCTTTCTGGTTGGAATCAAACAGCGCGATGCCCAGAGGTGATCTGGCACCGCCGGACTTCATCAGATCTCTCACCAACGCGTCATCACCGAAACTGGAAAACACCTGCTGCCAGATGGCCTTTTCTGCGGGGCCCGATGCTCTCAAAACCGTCTGCGTGATGTTGTTCAACTCGTCAGTCACCAGAGGATGTTCACTGAGATTGAAACCGCTGGCAACGCTGAACTTGCTTCTCAAATACGCCGCCGACAGAGCCAGAGCTTTCAAAGCGTCTGATTCATCTTTAAGGTGGTTGGTCACGTATCCGACTTTTCTCACAGTGGCATCTATCTGGGTAAACAGGGCAATTGATATTATTGAGCTTGCGAGGACCATCAGTATGCTTAAAACAAGTACATATCCACGCTTCGCCCGCATTTCGCTCACCTCACTCCCGGTGGGTAAATAGTGAAGTTCATGGTAATAGTGGACTCTTGAATTAGCGGATTGGGAGCCGACACAGATAGTTGTATTGGTAAGTCAACAGAAGTGGAATCACTCAGGGATTGAAAGGTTATTTCAACATCTTCTATTGGCATCAACAGAGATGTGCTTTCGCCGCTGTAGGATTCAGTGTACTTCAAGAGATTTGAATTCACAACCTCCAGTTGTGACAGTATTGCTTTTTCAGCAAATAGAATTTCAAAATCAACAGCCGTTCCGGTATCACTGATATCAATTGAGCTGGCGTTACCCCTTGCGCGAATGAGAATCTGTGTCACCTTATCAGCAGCGTCAGTCAACCGTCTCATGACATCCAAGAGTTCTATGTCTTTTTGAATTTTGTGCAGGTAATTGTTCATCACGATGGTTATCAACACAATGAAGCTTGCAAAAATAGCGAGAACAACAATCAGTTCTACAAGGGTGAACCCCTTTTTCACAGGCATCCCTCTCTGTGGAGAGAGTAAAAACTAAGATTGCTGGCATTGCATTCAATCAATAGAGTGATCTTTTTGTAATTATATCACGCATTATTTATCGGCTAAGACTTGATCTTCGTGATAGTTTAATAAATCATTGTTTTTACATTCTTAATACAAAATCGTTCTACCGCGCCATCCTGTATTTGTTGACAGTGTTACAAAGAGCGACTTTCTCTGGTATAATGTTAACACAGCGCACACGAGGTGTCATTAGGAGTCCTAAATGAGCTTTATGCTGGTAATTTTCGGTGAAACTACATTTAAAGGAGGTGTACCCGCGGAGGGGTGTGACCATGGCGAAGAAAAGAATTTTGGTAGTTGACGACGACCCGTCTATCATTGAACTTGTTAGCTACAACCTTGCAAAAGAAGGATACGACGTCATCAAGGCTTATGATGCCGAGGAAGCTTTGAAAATGTCAAACAATGAAAGCGTAGATATGTTTATCGTTGATATCATGCTTCCAGGTATGGACGGGTTCGAACTTGTGAGGCGACTCAGATCAACTGAGAAATATCGAACAACTCCTGTTATCTTCTTAAGCGCTAAAGGTGAGGAATTTGACAAAGTTCTTGGTCTTGAACTTGGCGCCGACGATTACATCACGAAGCCTTTCAGCATCAGAGAGATGACTGCGAGAATTAAGGCTGTTTTCAGAAGAATTCGACTGAGCGCGCAGGAAAAAGAGGAAAGGCCAAAGAAGATACTCGCTAAGGGTTTAGAGATTGATGTGGAAAGATATGAAGTCAAGGTTCAAAATGAAAAAGTGAGCTTGACTCCGCTTGAATTCGAATTGCTG
>QNAO01000113.1 GCA_003641785.1 Thermotogae bacterium | reverse complement strand
GGTTTGAACCTACAAGACAAGAATGCTATGTCTGTGGTAAGGTGCATAAACTTTCTCTTTCAGACAGAACGATGAGAAGCGACTTTGGTCTCAAACCCACATATTCGTGTAAGCTTGCTTCAACGAAGGAGGAAGCTCATTCCCTTAAGAGGATGAGAGAAGGTCACAAAGGTAAGCCAAAAGAAAAGCGAGAGTGATAATATGGAAGTCTAGCTCGATCACGCCGCGACAACGAAAGTTTTTGATGAAGTAGCCAAGGCAGTTTCCGATGTTTTCACTGTGAATTATGGTAACGCTTCAAGCCTTCACTCATTTGGACAGATCGCGAGGAATGCTTACGAATCTGCAAGAGGGGTAATCGCAAAGATCATTGCTGTGAGTCCACAGGAGATATTCTTCACTTCTGGAGGAACAGAATCTGACAATATCGCGATTCTCGGCTTTCTGAAGAAAAACTTTCCCGATGGCGGTCATTTGATAACAACACAAATCGAGCATCCAGCTGTGCTTGAAGTGATGAAAGAACTGGAAAAGCACGGATACGACGTGACGTATCTTGCTCCTGGCTCAGACGGACGTGTTTCACCCAAAGACTTCAAAAAGGCTATACGGAAAGACACGATTCTGGCTTCTATTATGTGGGTTAACAATGAAACAGGTATGGAACAACCTATAGAAGAGATATCAAAAATAGCCAAGGAAAACAGAATAACTTTACACAGCGACGCGGTTCAAGCTGTAGGAAAGCTGAAGATAAACGCCTCTTTGGTAGATATGCTGTCTGCCTCAGGTCACAAGTTTTATGCACCAAAGGGTTGCGGCTTTTTGTACGTGAAAAGCGGTGTACAAATCAGCCCTGTGATGCTTGGAGGTGGGCATGAAAGGGGCTTGCGAAGTGGAACAGAAAATGTTCCAGGAGCCGTTGGCATGGCGACTGCTCTTAAGCTCATATATGACAACTACAGTGATTGGAGAAATAAGATAGAGTCTCTCAAAGAGAGAATCCTTGACAAAATTTATTCTATTCCCAACAGTCACGTCAACGGGCGAGATGCGGTTTTCTCGCACATAAACGTGTCGTTCAGAGACGTGAGTGGCGAGGCGCTTGCCACAGCTCTGGACTTGAGAGGTATAGCGGTGTCAACGGCATCTGCGTGTTCTTCGCATCACGGCTCTGTTAAGTCCCATGTTCTTCAAGCAATGAGGCTCGACGACTGGATTGTCAATGGGGCAATACGCATTTCACTTGGATATGATAACACTGAAAATGAAATTGATTATTTCTTAAAGGTGCTCGATGAGGAGATTCACAGACTCAGAAACATTTCTCAGGGGTGATCACTTTTAATGTATTCAAAACGATTTAAAGAGCTTTTCATGCATCCAAAGCACGCTGTTGAGATCGATTATACTCATACGGCAGAAGCCGTCCACAAGGAGCACGATGACAGAGTCAGGATTTTTCTGAAAATTTCTGATTATATCGTGAAAGACGCATCCTTCAAAGCTTCCGGATGTCCTCGCGTTATAGCGGCCTCTGAAGCGTTATGTCGTCTTTTGATCAATGTGGATGTTGAAACAGCGATGAATCTCAATGAAGAGCACATAAGAGAGGAAATGGATTTTCACGATAAAAACTTCGAATGCGTGAGAACCCCATTAATCGCCTTGAAAAAGGCGCTCTCAGAATTTGCTGAAAGGTGACACTCGTTGTCTGCTCCCTTATAGATCTTCTCCATTCTAAAACTCCTCAATTTATTAGAAAGATACAAAATAGAATAGATTGAAAATCAGTCATTTTCTAATTCAACCAAATGATACAATATTTTTGAGGCGGAAAACTTGTTTAACAAAATCGGCAGAAGTAATTTAATTCCAATGTGAAGAATGCAGAATAGAAATCAACCGTGATTTGAACTCAGTAATGGATATGCTGAAGATAGTAGAAGTGGACTGCTCTTAAGGGTTTAACCCTATGCCCGCTGAGATGGAGATTGAAATACTAAACAAACTCTTAGATAATCTACCATATGTTGAACACTCCATTGTTGAAGCGGGAATTTCCTTATTTCAATGAGGGGAGGAAGCCAATCTATTCAGGATTGCTCAACCGTCCCATGAACAGTATTAGATCGTGTGTCTTATCGTACAGAATAAAGAGAAATGGCCTATCCGCTTTGAAAACAACGTATTTTTCTCCATAGGGCGATGCTTTGATACCCACTATCACCGCCGTTGCCGCTGCCGCTTCAGTACCTTTTTCGTCAACCTCCACAAAGGACTGGTGGATCACGTTTTGAATCTTCAGCTTCTTCGTGCCATCCATGCCCGAAAAATCTGCGGCGTCCGTGAAGGCATCGCTCATTCCCATATTCATGAGAACAGTTCTCAACTCCAACCTGCATTCAATCCTGAACTTGGGCAGGTAAACCTCCACCGATTCCATCTTAAGATTACTAATCCACTGCTTAAAAAGCTCAAGTGAGAGCTGCTGCTCAACTTCATGAAGCGTTCTTTCTTCTTTTGGAAGAATAACAATCATGGAAACTCCTGAACCGCTGTACGGAAGTTCCAGCACCTGTACCAGATCATCGTCTGTATAGCGAAAATCTGATCTCTGCCACATCATCTGAACTTCCTTTTCGGTATCGCGTGACACATAGAAAGGACGAAGCTCTGTCGCGGAAGGATCAAATGGTTTCTGCCAGCTTCCCTTGAAATAAATCGCGTTGGTAAGAATAAGCCTTGTCAACGCGTTGATATTGTTTTCTTTGATCATGTTCTTTATCTTGCCTTCGGTGTTCTCTTCAATCCAGTCGTTGATGGTCTTTCGCGCGTTAGTTCTGTTGTTGACAAAGTCAACTAAATTGAATCCCGCTTGGTAATACGCCTCTATCTGTTGCAGAAAATCTTCTTTGAACGCGTAGCCTTTTTGAGCCCAAATGGCGTTGACAACAGATAACTGATAGTCCTTTTTTGGTTCGTTCATTGAACGTATCAGACGTGAAAACCCGCTGTGAAGTTCCTGATCTGTAAGATCAAAATGCAGAACTTGTCTCATCTGCTGCGCAGTGTTGCCAACGGCTCCGATGTAAGTCATTGCCAACGCTGAACTAATGCTGAACGGCGAAACAAAAGCGTTCCCGCTTTCCTGAGATAGCAGTGCGTACAGATCCATTCCAAAGAGATTACTCGATTCAGAAACACACGGTGAAGCGAAAAGAAAGTTGGCAAAGACAAGAAAACATGTAATAAAAGCGATCCTCTTCATGAGATATCCCCCTTTGTTTAGAGTTCAGATAACTGTTCCTCTTTTTTGACATCGAAAATGCCCAAGTAGTTGAACTGCTATATTCGAATCAGTAGCAAAAAGCCCAGCCAGACGGCTGGGCTTTGAAATTTCAAGTGTATCAGACTTTGAACTTTCTGACCTGCTCTACTAAGTTTTCTGCTATGGAAGACAGCTCCTGACTTGCGCTGCTCACACTTTGACTCGATTGCGCTTGCTGGTTCACCCCGGTTGTCATTTCTTCTATCTGCTGAGCTATGCTGGTTATGGACTTTGTAGCTGCGTCCATAGCGCTGCTCATTTCTTCTGCCGCCGCGCTCATCTCTTCTGAACCAGCAGCGAGGCTTTCTATCATCGCGGTTATTTCTTTCACTTCACGAAGTATGTTCACCAGCTCGTCTTTTACATTCTGCGACTGTTCTGAAGCCTGCTCCACAACCTTCGCTGTTTCCACTGTTGATTCGCTCGCCTCCTGCGAGGCATCTTGAATTTGCGTCAGTATTTGACCTATCTCGTTCGTTGCTTTCTTGCTTTCTTCTGCCAGTTTTCTTATCTCATCTGCAACAACGGCAAACCCTCTTCCCGCTTCTCCTGCGCGGGCTGCTTCTATAGCTGCGTTCAAAGCAAGCAAATTGGTCTGCTCGGCTATTGAGTTTATCGTGTCGACTATCACACCGATATTCTTGGCGCTTTCACTCAGGCCAAGAACCACCTTTTCTGTTTGATGCGATTTTTCCGCTGTTTGCGCTATTATCTGTGTTATGAGATCAACAGCTTGCTCGCCTTTGTCTGCGGCTGCTTTAACCGCGGCTGCCTTCTCAGTGAGGCTCTGAGCCGACTTTGAAACATTCTGCGCGCTCGCCGCCACTTCTTGCACGCCACTTGTCACTTCTTCAATAGAAGCGGACGCGTTTTGCACGTTTTTGTTCACATCTTCCATCTGAGAAGCCAATTCCTCGCTTGTCGCGCTGAGTTCTTCCGCTGTGGAAGCAAGACTTTCCGCTGATCTATCCACTTGATTGGACGACTCAGCTATGTGTTTCACAATTTCTCTCAGAGATTCAACGGTTTGAGCGAGTGCGTGCGCTATTTGGGCAACCTCATCTTTACCTTTGGCTTCGAATTTTACCGTGAGATCACCTTTGCCAAACTCAGTTACCG
>QNAO01000112.1 GCA_003641785.1 Thermotogae bacterium | reverse complement strand
TTTCTGCAAAGAGAAGACAAGAGGTTTAGAATACTGTTTCTTTCAATGGGATATACGAAAAATGAGTATGTAACAACATACCTTTTTAGAAAATCGCTGCACAGGAATGTGGCTTCCTTCCTAATGGGTTGGGGTCTCTTCAGCTTTTCTTTGACGCTCAGCAGAATCACCACTCACTTTGAATTTGAAAGGATATTCAGTGGGGTTCTTTTAATATTGCTCGGTTTAACATCAGCGTTACTGGAAAGAAAGAACTAAAGTAGAGTTTTTTGGTAGAATTTAAATGACGAAAAACTATTAGGGAGGTATTTTCATGCCACTACTCGGTGAAAAAGATGCGAATTATTTGAGAAAGACCTTTTCAGAGCAGCTTCTCTCCAATGTGAAGCTACTTGTCTTCGTTGACGATCCTTCCGTGTGTGAGTACTGTGATCCCACACAGCAGATTCTCGAAGAACTCGCCGAATTGGGTGAGAAGATAGAAACAACTGTATACAACGTGAAAACTGATAAAGCAACTGCTGGAATGTACAAAGTTGAGATGACGCCCGCAATTGTCATATTAAACGATTCTGGAAAGGACACTGGTATCCGTTTTTACGGTATCCCCTCCGGTCACGAGTTTTCGAGCTTAATTCAAGACATCATCATGGTGTCTTCAGGAAATGTTTCATTCTTCAATGAAGATCTCAGCAAGAAGATTAGATCGATAAACACCCCGGTAAAGATAAGAGTCTTTGTGACACCAAGCTGCCCTTATTGTCCTAAAGCGGTGATTGAAGCACACGGTGCAGCCATTTTGAACGAACACATCACAGCCGAAATGATAGAGGCAAACGAGTTCCCGGAACTGAGTATGAAATACGGGGTTTCCTCGGTACCTCATACTGTTATCAATGAGCGACATTCTTTTGTTGGTGCCTACCCTGAAACGGCGTTTGTCAGCGAGCTGTTTAAGGCACTGGGAGGAATGTAAGGTATGCTCTTTGATCTAGGCTCCATTTCAGAACGAGTTGCGGAAAGGTACGACGTTATAACAGTCGGAGGAGGGCCATCGGCTCTTGCCGCTGCTATATACGCCAGGAGAATGGGACTCAGCATTCTTGTCACCGAGAAAGCAATTGAAGGAGGACAGCTAAATTTAACAACCACAATTGACAACTATCCCGGGTTCAGCAACATACGTGGTGAAGAACTCGCGGCAAAAATGAAAGACCACGCACGACAGCTCGGCGCAGAGTTCTTAAACGGTGTCGTGACAAAAATTGAGAAACATGATGAATACCACACAATCATGCTTCAAGATGGTAAAGCAATATTGGCCAACGTTATTCTTCTGGCTATGGGCGCTAACCCAAAGAAACTCAATGTTCCTGGAGAAAAAGAATTCACAGCCAGAGGAGTTTCTTACTGCGCGACATGCGATGGTTACTTTTTCAAGGACAAACACGTCATGGTGATAGGCGGTGGAGATACGGCTATGAACGAAGCATTGCACCTTTCAAGGATCGCAAAGTCTGTTACAGTGGTTCACAGGCGCGACAAGCTGAGAGCTGTGAAAGCTCTTCAAGATAAAGTTTTCAGTAACGATGCAATATCATTCGAGTGGAATAGTATCGTTGATCGATTCGAAGGTTCTTCACAGCTTGAATTCGTGGTTTTGAAAAACGTCAAAACTGGTGAAAAAAAGCGAGTAAAAACTGACGGCGTCTTCGTCGCTATTGGTTTATCTCCTAATTCAGATATCGTGAGGAATATCGTGAAGACTGATGAAAACGGCTATATTTTGACCGATGAAAATATGGAGACCTCAGTTCCGAGAATATACGCTATTGGAGATGCGAGAAAAAAGAGCCTGCGACAAATCGTCACAGCGGTTGCCGATGGCGCCTTAGCCATTGCCAATGCTTTCGAAAAATATTTCGCGTGAACGCTCGTAACACAATTACAAAATGAGAGGCAAATGATACTCTGTCTCTCATTGTTTTTTTGTTTCGTAGCTCTTTAGATTTCCCCAAAGTTGACTGAGTCTTTTCTTAATGAGGCTCTCTTTACCAGTATCCCCTGGCGCGTATATTGTTACATTACGAAGTTCCTCCGGCATATATGTTTTCTTCACAAAACCACCAAAATCGTGGGGGTACTCATATCCTTGTCCATAACCGGCGTCTTTCATGAAGTCCGTGGCTGGATTTCTAAGGAACAGTGGTACTTGAACACCTCGACTACGCTCAACAACTCCCTTTGCCCTTTGGACTGCTTTGTAAATGGAATTACTCTTTGGCGCCGCAGACAGATACACTGCGGCTTCAGCCAGATTCAAAACACACTCAGGAAGCCCAACATATTCAACGGCACTGAACGCGGAAACCGCGAGTAACAAAGCCATGGGATCAGCAAGCCCTATATCCTCACTTGCCAGCACAATCATTCGCCGCGCTATGAATTTTGGATCTTCACCCGCTTCAATCATTCGAACCATGTAATAAAGCGCCGCGTCAGGATCGCTTCCTCTGAGACTTTTTATGAACGCCGATGCAAAGTCATAGTGCTCATCAGCGGTCTTTCTGTACGTCTCTGATTTATAACCCGAGCTGCTCTTGACAAGGTCCAGATCCAAAGAGTTCACATTCTTGGTTTCTGCCATCTCCAAGGCGATCTCAAGAGTGTTGAGAGCGAATCGAGCATCTCCCCGAGATATATCCGCTATGAACCGTAAAACCTCTTCCCCCACGCTGATGTTCATTTTAGATAATTTTTCATCAACTACTAACGCTCTCTTCAGAATCTGGATCAGATTTTCCTTAGAAAGTGGTTTTAAGAAGATCACCCGGCATCTTGATAACAGAGGGGGAATAATCTCAAAAGAAGGGTTTTCTGTGGTAGCACCCACAAGCACTATGGAGCCGTCCTCAACTCGCGACAACAAGTGATCCTGCTGACTCTTGTTCAATCGGTGAATTTCATCAATGAAGAGAACCGTTTGACGCCCATATTTCTTCAGCTCCTCAGCTTTGCTGATCACCTGTTTCAACTCAGTGACCCCGTGGCTGGCTCCACTTAGCGCGAAGAATTCGGCATCTACAGATCTTCTAATCAATTCTGCTATAGAACTTTTGCCGGAACCAGGGGGGCCGTACAAAATACACGAAAAAACTCGACCACGTTGCAGAACTTTTCTCAGGACGCCGTCTTCCCCCATCACATGTTCCTGACCAACCAGTTCATCAAAATTCTTTGGCCTAAGCCTTTCTGCAAGAGGCTTAGAGTCCCTTGAAATACTCAACCGTCATCACTAACCCTTCTTGAAGGCTAACCTTAGGTTTCCAACCAAGTTCCTGATTGGCTTTAGAACAATCAAGAATGCTCTTGCGCACGTCTCCTTTTCGAGGAGCAGTGTATATGGGTTCTTTTTGATAATTTGTAATCCTGCTCAAAGCGGCAAACAAGTCATTCACATTCGTTCCGTGTCCCGTCCCAATGTTGTAAGTTCCTACAGCATCGCACTGTAGAGCTTTAATGTTGGCTTCAACAACGTCCTTTACATAAACGTAGTCACGAATGCAATTTCCATCTCCAAATATATTCACATCTTCACCGTTGAGCATTCTCTTTGAGAAGATTGCCACAACACCCGCTTCCCCGTTTGGATCCTGACGAGGTCCGTAGACATTACCATACCTCAGTATGATGTAGTTGATGTTGTTTTCTCTGTGGTAGAACTGCAAATACATTTCTGCGCAGTATTTGGATATTCCATATGGAGAGACCGGGTGCGGATCCAGATTTTCAGGTGTCGGAATGATTTCAATCTTATCTCCGTACATAGCTCCACCAGTTGAGGAAAAGATAAACTTCTTGACACCATACTTAACGCTTTTCTCAAGCAGTACAAGCATACCTTTGATGTTCGTTTCACAGTCCATGATCGGATCTTTTGTAGATACCGCTACACTTGACTGTGCGGCCAAATGGAAGACGTATTCAGGTTTGTGCAACTGAAAAACTCGCTCCATCATTTCGCTATCTTGAACGCTTTGTTGATAGAACAGAGCGCCTGGATTTAAGTTTTTCACATCTCCACTTGACAAATTATCGACAACAATCGGATGCAGTCCTTCTTCAAGCAGCCTATCAACTAAGTGCGAACCTATGAACCCAGCTCCTCCTGTTACAAGAACACTACTCACTACTCTTCCTCCTCTTCGGTTTCATCTCCAGGAGTGCTTGACTCAAGATCCTGCAGTACATCGGAAGGCAGTGTAGAAGCGTTCACCAGACGCCGGCTCTCTTCTATGAATGCACATAGCTCCTCGGCACGGGATGGGTCAAAGTCAATTATTATCTTGTAGAAGTTCCTGATACGCTGCCTTGTTTTCGTGTTGAGAAAGTGAGAAAGATGTCTAGCGAGTTTCTCTGCGATATCCTCTGAAACTCCTATTACATAGTGAAAGAAATTGCC
>QNAO01000111.1 GCA_003641785.1 Thermotogae bacterium | reverse complement strand
TCTCACATCGACTCACCCAGACTGGATTTGAAGCCACACTGTGTTGTTGAAGAGGAAGGAATTGCTTTTGTGAAAACTCACTACTACGGTGGCATCAAAAAATATCAATGGCTGAACCTTCCTCTCGAGTTGCGTGGAGTTGTCGTGAAATCAGATGGCACAGTTGTTGATGTGAGCATTGGAAGTTCACCTCAAGACCCTGTTTTTGTAGTATCAGATTTACTGCCACATCTCGACAAAGAAGACGAATATGTGAGCAAGAAGTTCAAGGCAGAAAAGCTAAACGCGCTCGCTGGTTCAATATCACACGAAGATGAAGAAAAAAAGGAAGCAGTCAAAGCCAACGTTTTGAGGATAATTTACGAGAAATATGGTATATCAGAAGAGGATTTGGTAAGCTCAGATCTGCAGTTCGTCCCTGCCCTTGAGCCGAAGGAGATTGGGTTTGACAAGAGTCTTCTTGGCGCCTATGGCCATGATGATCGTGTGTGCGCTTACACATCGCTGCGCGCACTTGTGAACTGCGATAATCCGGCTCGATCCTGCGGAGTGATTCTATTTGATAGAGAGGAGATAGGCAGTGAAGGAGACTCGGGAGCAAAAGCTCGTTTCTATGAGCTCTTCCTGAAAAAGGTTCTCAGGGCACAGGGTTTTTCAGATACGGGATTAGCCCTTGACGAGCTCCTTGAGAATACCGCTGTCGTTTCGGCAGACGTGTGCCCAGCATTTAATCCACTTTACAAAGACGCGTATGATCCAATCAACTCCGCTAAGCTCGGCTTTGGTGTTGGAATCATGAAATACACAGGCTCACGGGGAAAATATTCGACCAGTGAAGCCCATGCTGAATACCTTGCCAAGGTTCGAAATATTTTCAAGAAGAACAATGTTGGCTGGCAGATAGCTACTATGGGTAAGGTTGATCGTGGAGGAGGAGGTACTGTCGCGAAGTTTCTTTCTCAAAAAGGAGCATCAACTGTGGATATTGGACCTGCTATTCTCGGCATGCATTCACCATTTGAAATAGTGTCAAAAGCAGATCTGCACGAGACATACAGGGCGTACTTGGCGTTTTTCAAAGATATGAGATGAAAAAGGGGGGCTTTATGCCCCCCTTTAAGATCAGAAATTTCCATTGATGGTGATTGTGTACTTCTGTTCAGGTGTGAAGCCGGCGTATGAAGAGTATTCTGTAACATAGGATGCAAATCCGATCTTTACAAATTTCATATCGAGAGCTATTCCACCGGTTAGCCATCCAGCGTGAAGTCCTCCGTAGAGTTCTAAGAAATCCCAGTCTACTGAAGCACCCATATTCAATTTCCGCCACAGCGACTTGGATTGATTTAAAACATCTTCCAGTTCCACTGCCACAGTCAGGATATTCCAGTTGTACGAAGCTCCCACAGTTAGCCAGTAAAGCTGTGTATTTCTCAGCAGCTCCGCAGTGTTCACAAATAAGCTCCCGGCGAGTCTTAAAGACCCTATGTCATACGCTGCACCGATGCTCGTAACGAAGAATGCTTTGTTCACGCTTGCAAGGATATTGCTGAAATCACTGGGAATTGAATCAAGAGCGCCCTCAGGGTCTGAAAGCAAGTCAACAGTCAGTGGGTAACTGCCCGTGGTTGGAATAACACTGCCGTTCATTCCAACACCCACGGAAGCTCCGAAACTCAGGTTATCGAACTCCATTGACGCGCCTACTACACCGTAATATGCCAGCCATGTGCCCAGCTCTATGCTGTCAAGGGAGTCCAAAGATATGTTCCAAAAAACACTGCCCTGAAGAGCTCCAAATCCTCCAACGGAGACATCACCGATATTGTCGCCGTAGCCGGCTCCAGACAGCATGGTATAGGAATGAATTCCAAGCATTGAATTCAGAAGCTCTGTGTTACTGGCAAGTTCTGTTAGTGAAGCCGGATTGGAAATGAGCTGACTTGCAACGCTTCCAACACTGAACAGGTTGTTCGAAACAAATGGATAGAAAAACATTTCAAAACCCTGAGGCTCGTACAAAGCGGGATTCAGAACCAACGCAGAAAGGCCCTGCGCCGTCGTGGTGTAAACGCCTCCCATTGCCAAACTCTCAAAAGGCTTAAAGAACCCCGGGAACTCTTCCCACTGATACGCAAAGATTCCAGCACAGAACAGTACGAGCATTAGTGATATTAGTGTCAGCAGTTTTTTCATTGAGCATCACTTCCAAGTGTTTCGAACAAATCGAATATCGTTTCTGACGCAGTCAGGGTTGTTGAAGTAGGGATCTCAGGTAATGCTTCGTCGATATCAAGGACTCCAAAGAATGTTTCTATCAAATCATAAGCCCAAACGAATTCTTCTGAGTCCTCTAAATCTTCATAAAGACCAGATGTGGCTTGTTGTGAGTAATAAACCACTGAAGCCGGGTTGGTACTGACATTGTCAAAGAATTCTTCATCACTCACAGTGCCATCATCGTCAAGATCGATGATCAAATTGGAAAGATATGAAAAATCATATATCAGGCCTGAAACAGCGTACATTGGACTGCTGTCGGCGGTCGGTGTTGATAGCACAAGCTCGTGGCATCCAACCAAGAGAAGCTTCAAAATCTCACGTCCATCGATAAATCCTTCGGCCATGTTTATCATCGTGGCTACACTTGTTTCTATGAATTCTCCGATGTCGAACTCATCAGAAGATTCCTTGACTGATTTGTCCGCACTTCCGAGAATGGCACCCATATCAAGCCCAAGATCCTGCCCTATCTCAATCAACGAGTCAGCAAGATCATCGAGGCTCTTTCCACTGGCACCGGCCGCTGCCTTGACAACTATTTCCAAAGCTGAAATTGCGTCTTCACTGAGATCAGTCGCAGCAATTGTTTCATCAGCAAAATCCAGAAGTGTTTCTGTTGAATCAATCAAAGTTTTCAAATCTTCCACACCGATGTCCAAATTGAGTTCTTCTGACAATACACTTCCAGCCAGAGCCAACGCCTCTGTGTAATTACCGCCGTTAAGAGCTTCATCAGCGCTACTGAGCTTTTCTTCAGTGCTTCCCGTTGACAGCAAACTGTCAAGATCAAAAGACCGGAGCAGATTAATCCCGCATGAAGAAACCAAGAGTGCCGCTAACACGACTATCCATGTAACTGCAATACCTTTGAATTTCAATACAGCCACCTCCCCTCACTCTCTATATATTACATCAAAACAGGTGCACAGTCTTAAATATAGAGACCATTATAAGTGAAACAACGGCCATTATCTTTATCAGGATATCGAGAGATGGTCCAACTGTGTCTTTTAGAGGATCTCCCACAGTGTCTCCCACAACCGCGGCTTTATGCGCGTCTGTTCCTTTTCCCAATCCTGGTATCTTACCCTGTTCAATGTGTTTTTTACCGTTGTCCCACGCTCCACCTGCGTTTGCTGTAAACAAGGCTAACATGATACCACTGAGAGTTGTTCCGATGAGAAGACCTCCCACAAACTTTGGACCAAAGAGAAATCCTGTGACTATTGGAGTTGCCACAGATATGAAAGCAGGTAACTTCATCTCCTTTAGAGCACCGGATGCACTGATTTCCACACATGTTCTGTAGTCGGGCTTTGCCGTTCCCTCAATGAGACCTGGAATCACACGAAACTGCCTTCTAACTTCATCTACCATTCTCATCGCGGCTTTTGCCACTGCGTTGATCAATATGCCGCTGAAATAGTATGGAAGGGCTGCTCCCAGAACAGCTCCGGCAAGAGTGCTGGAGTTGAGCATGTTGAGCTGGAGCAATTGGCTCAAGCTAATGCTGCCACCTTCACCGGGGTTTATGTGTGAATACATATAAGAAGCAAACAAAGAAAGCGCAGCCAGCGCAGCAGAGCCGATGGCGAAACCTTTACCAATAGCTGCAGTGGTATTTCCCACCATATCAAGTCTGTCAGTTATGGCGCGTACCTCTGGATCGAGTTTGCACATTTCACTTATTCCCCCGGCATTATCTGCAATCGGCCCGTAAGTGTCAACGGAAACAGTTGCGGCAACAAAGGAAAGCATTCCTATGGAAGCCATGGCCACTCCGTATAACCCGGCTATTCTGTCGGCTACCATTATAGCTAACAGAAGCGTTATGGATGGAAAGAGAACGCTTTTCATTCCCAATGAGAGACCATTTGTGATTACAAGAGCGGTGCCACTTTTTGAAGATTCGCTGAGCTTTATCGTTGGTTTGTAGTTATCAGAAGTGTAGTATTCGGCAAACCAGCCGATTATTATTCCTGAAATGATACCCGTTATTGAAGCCAGCCATGGGGAAAGGGCACCCGCTCTGAAACCAACTTGGTCCAATCCCTTGGATCCTCTGAGGTAAAACCACGTGACAATACCGTTTAGAACGACGGAAACAGAAGCGGAAGTCCAGAGAGAAATGTTGAGCTCTCGATGTGGCCTATTTGAAGGCTTTTTGACTATCACATACAAAAT
>QNAO01000110.1 GCA_003641785.1 Thermotogae bacterium | reverse complement strand
TTTATGTCATCGTAGTGAATGGGTCGTATCGAGGGAAGTGAAGCAATTTGAGAAACAACCACAGATTTTATTCCACGCTTTTTCAGAGAGTCCTTGAGATAAAGGCTGTTTATAACGGTACCGAGCATACCTATTTGATCAGCGATTGGGTAGTAAACCTCTGTGAGTTCTTCTCCCCTGAAGATGTTCCCCGCACCCGTGACAATCCCTATATCGACACCGTAGTCGACAACCTCCTGGATCTGAGAGACCAGAAAATCAATTCTGCTGCGCTCGAATCCTCTGGATCCCTCACCACACATTGCTTCACCGCTGAGCTTTAAAAGAATTCTTCTGTACATCAAAAGTTCCTCCCTCCTCTGTAATTTTACCAGAACAGTGTTGAGCGTGGCACAACAAAAAAATCAATTCACATTTGACAAATATTGAAGTTTATGTTTAAATATATTTAGTCTTAAAGTAATTATAATGAAGAGGGGGGAACCACAATGGCTCGAGTAATGGCGAAATGCCCGGTTTGCGGTGAAAACCTTGTTATCACAGAGTTTTCATGTAGCTCATGTGGTACAACAATAAGAGGTCGGTTCGAGTTAGATGAATTTTTCAGGCTTTCCCCAGAACAGCTCAATTTCTTAAGGATCTTCATAAAAGCTCGTGGAAATCTGAGTGAGCTACAGAAAGAACTGGGGATATCCTATCCAACAGCGAGATCTCGCTTAGAGAGCATTGTCAGGACGTTGGGATATGAAGCAAAAGAGATTGAAGAGGAAAGGGAAGTGGACGACCTTCTCGACAAGCTTGAAAAAGGAGAAATCTCCTCACAGGAAGCTCTTGAGCAGATCAGGAGGCTCAGAGAAAAATGACAATCCTGACAACCCTTTTAGCAATAATTGGAGCCCTAGCCCTTGTTTACATAGGATCAAGACTACTTCCCATGAAAGTCAAGATTATGACCTTTATCTATTGCTTTTTTGTCGCTGTTTATGCAATTTTACTTACCATAGGAAATCCCATACCGATCTTGATTTTCATTGGTGGCGAAGCCGTTGTGATACGGGTGATAGTGATCTTCATGGGTTTTTAAGGAGGTGAGTTGAATGGAAACGCAGAAAATTGACTGGTCGGGTGTCAAGAAGTTAGCATTGAAATCTGTAAGTACAGATGTAATTGTGATACGTGGAACCGAGGAAGAGAAAACAATTCAGTACGAAGGAGAAGCTCCAAAAATAGAAAAAAGAAATGAAACCCTTGAAATTTCGATCAAGGGAGTCAATTCAATTTTGGGAGGAATATTCAGTTTTGGCAGCAGCACAGATGCACTCAAGATTGAGGTTCCAGAGGACCTCGAAGAAATTTCAGTATCACAGGTATCTGGAGATGTAGATATGAAATCAACATCGGCCGAAAAAATTGTGCTGAGAAGTGTCTCAAGTGATGTGAAACTGGATTTGGTAAAATGTGCCAAACTGGAAACAAAAACAGTCTCTGGAGACATTCATTTGGTATCGCCATCTGTTCAGCATCTGGTTGTAACAAGTGTTAGTGGAGATATCGTGTTTAAGAATGTCACGTGTGAAAGGCATGAGTGGCTTATAACAACGGTGAGTGGAGATGTTAATATCGAAACTGTGGGAGTGCCGAGCATAACTCTTTCTTTCAGGAGTAGGAGCGGAGATTTATCTTCTAATGTGGGTTACACACGAGATGGTAAGAATTACTTGTTCAACGATGGAAAACTGAAGATGACTGTTAACAGCACATCAGGAGATGTTCAGATAACAGCGACAAACAGAGCCGACAGAACTGACAGCATCGAAAAGAAAATATTGAAGCTTGTGGCAGATGGTAAGCTTAGCTACGAGCAAGCAAAAGAAATCATCGAGGAACTCAAATGATGTGAAATCAAGGAGGAAGCGATATTGAACGCAAAACGGCTAATACTGGCTGCATGCGTTATAGTTAGTTTGTTTCTGATATATTTCTTTGCTCAAAGAGACACCGCTATCTTCACCCTCCCTGAAAGGCAGTACAGCATTCTTGTTGAACCATCTGGTAATGCGGTCGTTACTGAAACAGTGACGTGGAAACTTCTGAAGCCGTTCAGATACGTAAGCTGGAACCTGGAGCTTCAAAATCCCATGAAGATCAGCGATTTTACTTTTCAGGTTCTCGAAGGTCCTTCCTTAGAAGGAGGCCCATTTTACGCTTCGAAAACTGCTAACAAGATCGAACTGAGACTCATGTTCAGCCCAACAATGAATACCTACGTCGATGTGCCCGACGAGGGTCTGATCGTGAAAGTGGCTTTCGCATACCACGTAAAAAACATGCTGATAGAAGGCAGAGATTTTACCCAACTCTATGTTAAATACATAGGTGAGAACACGCCTGTAAGAACTGAAAAATTGGTGGCGAAGGTAGTTTTACCTGATGAATTTGGACCACCAGAGATTTACCACCACCCGTGGGGATTGTATTTCACAAAGAAAAACATCATAGGAAACATGTACGAAATAGCGTTTTCCAACGTTCCAAAGAATACCTTTGTTGAAGGCAGATTCGTGTTTCCAAATCTCATAGGCACAGGAACCGAGTTCCTTAGAAAAGATGTGACATATGAAGATGTTATTAAAGAAGAGCGTTCCTATAAAAACAAGAGCCTCTTTATAAACTTGGCTTCTGGTGCTTACCTGCTTTTGGTGATAATTGTTCCGATTTTGATATACAGAAAACTCGGAAGGGAAGAAAAGATCGATTACGGCGCTGAATATGAAAGAGAAGTTCCCAGCAACGACGCACCCGAGGAAGTAAACGCAATAGTTAAAAATATCTGTTCTCTTCCTGATGACGATGCCATTTCCGCGGCTATTTTGGATATGCTGAAGAGAAAAGAGATAGAGTTGCTCAAAGACGAAAAGGGCAGAATAAAAGGTATGAAGATCGCAAAGACAAAGACAAGCAGGAATTTGCTGTTGAAAGCATTTCTTCCGTTCAGTGAAAATGGAGAAATCGACTTCAAAACCACGAAGAAAATGCTGAAAAAGCAGAGGTACGCGAAACAATTTGTGTCAGATATAAATGGATGGAAGAAACATGTATGGTTGGAAGTCAAAAAACGGAAATATCTCAACGCAAAGGGTAACATTTTAGCGAAGCTCTTTTCAACGATTTTTGGTATCGCGATACCTGTTTTGATAATTTTTTCAACAAGGGTTTGGATCGAATCAGGATTATCGGTAGTTGCGAGCTATACGACAATAGAAATGATGGGTTGTATCGCTGTGGGAGCGGTGGTATTACTCATGAGAAAAGATGTTTTTTCCAAATGGTCCAAGGAGGGTTTACTCTATTATTTGAGATGGAAATCATTTGAAAGGTTCTTAAACGATTTTTCTGCTCTTTCGGAGTATCCCCCAGAATCCGTAGCGATATGGGACGATTATATTGTCTACGCGACAGCGCTGGGATGTGCAAAAAAGGTTGTCAGTTCTCTCAAGAAACTTCATCCTACACCACCTGAGACTCCGGTAGCGGGGTCCGTGTACAGCTATCCACTCTTTATAACTGAAATATCTTCACTTCCCAAAGTGGCAGTTTCAACAACTTCATCTTCTCAGTCCAGCCACTCATTCACCGGTGGCTCTGGCATAGGTGGCGGAGTTGGTGGGAGCAACGTGGGAGCTGGTTGATAGAGTTCATAGCAGCGACACACCAATGACTCTGTGGACACTCACTGGTGGAGGCGGGGGGAATCGAACCCCCGTCCGAGAGTGAGTACCCTCAGGCATCTCCGAGCGCAGTCCGTGTTTGTATGTCGGGCAGCGCAACCCACGGACAGGTCGCACTTACCTTAGCCTTTCTTGTGTGTCCGTCCAAAGTTGAAAGGCGAAACTTTGGACGTTAGATCGGTTATCTGACGCCCTTTGCCGAGCACCGATCAAACCCAACAAGGACGGCTGCTTTTTCTATCAAGCAGCGAGTGCTAATTCTTCGTTGGCACTTATTTTTGCTCCACCTCATTTTACGAGTGGGTGGAACCTCGGCTCGCTTCCTGAGGGACCTCAAACCCGTCGAATCCTTTCGCCCCCATATATTTTGATTGTAACACATTGGATCTGGTTCAGGAACATCTTTCGGCTTTCATTTCAATACCTTCAGAAAAGCCTGCCACAGTGAACGAGTAAATTTCTTGCCTACCATTTCATTTTCCATAATTCTCAAAGCTTCTTCTCTGGACAAAGCGTTTCTGTAAGGTCTTTCTTCTGTTAGTGCGGTAAAAACGTCCACCATGGCCACGATTTGAGCTCTAATACTTACCTCGTCTCCCGACAGTCCATCTGGATATCCTGAGCCATCGACGTTTTCGTGATGATGTCTAACTATATCCGCCACCAAATCCCATCCAGAAATATTTCTAACTATACGCTCTCCATAGACAGTGTGAAGTTTCATTATTTCAAATTCCTCTACAGTTAAACGGCCT
>QNAO01000109.1 GCA_003641785.1 Thermotogae bacterium | reverse complement strand
TTCTTGAACTTCGAATATCCTGAGCTGTTCAGCCGAATCGAAGCAGAGCAGAAAGCTGGTAAGGTTGTGCTGAACCTCATCGCTGACCTGCAGGGCGGATTGTACACGATGGCTTCCAGAGACTTACTCGCAGATCTGTCAGATGTTGAGATTCCCAACAGAACATTCATAGAAACCCTGGAAAAATACGCTTTTGTTGACGGCAAGAAAATTTTCATCCCATGGCTGCAGGCGACGTATGCCATGGCAGTTAGCAAGGAAGCTTTCAAGTATTTGCCCAGTGGTTTGACAGAGGAAGATGTCATAAAAGGGACAGAGAAGTGGACTTACGAAGCACTACTTGAATGGGCGAAGAACATTAAGGAAGAAACAAAACAGGCACTTCTTGGCTTTCCTCTGGGACCGAAGGGTCTCTGGCACAGATTCCTTCACGGCTATCTGTATCCATCGTTCACTGGTGCCCAGGCTGTTAAGTTTGACAGCGTTGCGGCGGTTGACATGTGGAACTATCTCAAAGAACTTTTTGAATACGTGCACCCAGCGAGCACGACCTGGGACGGCATGTCGGACCCACTGCTTCGTAGAGAAGTCCTCATCGCCTGGGATCACACGGCGCGGTTGAAACCCGCTATCGTTGAGAGGCCCAATGACTTTGTGGTTGTGCCTGTGCCACGTGGCCCAATGGGAAGGGGTTATATCATAGTTCTGGTAGGTCTATCCGTTCCAAAGGCGGCAGACGTGACTGAATCCAAAGAGCTGATCGATTACCTGACATCTCCTGAAATGCAGGTCTCTATTCTTGAAAACATTGGTTTCTTCCCGGTGGTTCAAGAAGCGGTTGGAATAACTCCTGAAGGAGCTCTTAAGATATTGGCTCAAGGAGTTATCAATCAATCCGCGACAAAGGATTCCATCATTTCGTTCATTCCAAGTCTTGGAGGAAAGAGCGGCGAGTTTACTGAAACATATAGAATCGCTTTCAGAAGAATTGTTTTTGATGGTGAAGATCCAGCTAAGGTCATCATGGAACTTGGTGAAAAGATACGTTTGATGTTCAAAGAAACCGGCTCTTCGTTGCCAGAACCTGACATAAGTCTTTACTGATAATTTCAGAACACACAGGGTGGGCTTCGTGCCCACCTCTGTGTTTCAAAGGGGGACAACAGTGAGCAGATCTAAACTGATTCCCTTTTTACTGATTCTTCCAACGGTGGTGTATCTTGGAATCTTGATGGGATACCCCTTGGTTGAAAATGTGAGGTTGGCTTTTTCCAACCCAGCCGGAGCACTTGAGAATTTCAGATCACTGGTTTCAACCAAGGAATTCTGGCAAACTCTCACAAATACCCTGCTTTTAACGGTGTTCATTGTGCCACTTCAGCTTATTTTGGCTCTCGCGCTGGCTCTTTTCATCAACAAAAAATTTCGAGGTTATACCTTTGTGCTCTATTTGATAACTATTCCACTCGCTTTGAGTGATATTACAGCTTCGTTGATGAGCTATTCCATATTCGCTCCAAGCGGTTATTTCAACAAGATACTGATAAACCTTGGAATTTTGGAGCGACCCATGTATTTCTTTGGATACTTTTTCAAAGAAAGGGCGTTTTGGATAGTGGTTCTAACGGAAGTGTGGCGCGCCACACCTCTCGTGTTTGTGATACTCCTCGCTGGTTTGCAGTCCATAAACAAGGAATACCTTGAAGCGGCTGACGTCTTTGGCTTTTCAAAGTGGAAGAAGTTCACCAAAATCACTCTTCCATTGTTAAAACCGACAATAATGTCTGCACTGTTGATAAGAACTATTTTCGCCTTTCAGATCTTCGGCGTTGTGTGGCTACTCGCAGGTAGGGATATCACAGTTTTAGCAGGTGAAACCTATTACTGGTACGTGTTTATGAACAACCCGAATATGGCAAGCGCGTACGCCCTGATAATAGCGCTGGTGACATTCGCGTTCAATGCTATCTACATTTTTGCGCTTAGATCAAAGCACCTTGAAGAGGGCGTGGAAACATGAAGAGATTGTTTATTATTTTAGGTGTAATAGCGATAGCACTTTGGTTCTTAACACCTATACTCTTTATCATTGTCGCTTCTCTCACAACAACTTCGGATTATTACAATCCAAAGGTGATAATACCCTCGAGATTCACATTTGAACATCTTTACAAGCTGTTCTTCACTCTCGGTGGTTTGAAGGCGACGTTGACCAGTGTTCAGGTGGCCGCAATCTCAATGGGTATATCTTTTCTGATAGGCCTCCCGGCTGGATACGCGTTTACAAGATACATTTTCCCGGGGAAGAACGCTATAAGGCTAATCCTTCTTTTGACAAGGTCGATCCCGTTGATTGTCATCGCTGTTCCCCTTGTGGTCCTTTATTTGAAGCTGAATTTGGCAGACTCCATGATGGGAGTAGCACTCGCACATGCTTCGATGATAATTCCGTTCGTTGTTTTGATAACATCGAGTATTTTCTCCAGCATTTCAGTTGAATACGAAGAAGCGGGCATGGTTTTCGGCTTGACGCGATTTCAAGCCTTTGTGAGGATAACACTTCCTCTTGCAATTCCCGGATTAGCCGCTTCTGCAATATTTGCGTTTATAATGTCCTGGAACGAGGTATTCGCTGCGTCTATATTGACTATAAGCAACAGGACTCTTCCCGCCCATATTCTCAGCACGGCAATGGCCTCACCAGACTATTTCAAATTCGCGGCAGGCACCGTGATGGCTTTACCAGCAATGGTTTTTATCTTCTTCATAAGAAAATATTTGATCACAATGTGGGGTATATCGCTGAAATAGGCAAAAGAGGTGAGAAGAGTGGCTGAAATAGTGATCCGCAATGTGAAAAAGTATTTTGGCTCTGTTAAGGCTCTAAATGGAATAGACCTTGAAATAAAAGAAGGGGAATTTGTCGTTCTCTTGGGACCTTCAGGTTGTGGCAAAACCACCCTGCTGAGGACGATATCGGGCCTTGAAAAAGTGACGGAGGGCGAAATATTCTTTGATGGAAAGCCTGTCATGAACCTGCCCCCAAAGGATCGAAACATATCGATGGTTTTCCAAAGCTACGCTGTTTGGCCTCATATGAAGGTGAAAGATAATATCGCTTACCCCCTGAAATTGAAAAAAATACCAAAAGATGAAATAAATAGAAAAGTGCTGTGGGTGGCGAAACTCCTCAACATCGCTGAACTTTTAGAGAGATATCCAGCTCAGCTATCCGGCGGTCAAAGGCAGAGAGTTGCCGTTGCCAGAGCTATCGTTCACGAGCCACAGGTGCTTCTGATGGATGAACCGCTTTCAAATCTGGACGCGCTGCTGCGAGTGAGAATGCGAAGCGAGCTCAAGAAACTCCACGAGCGCATAAAAGTGACAACGGTTTACGTCACACATGATCAGGTCGAAGCTATGACCATGGGAGACAGAATAGCGGTAATGAAAGCCGGCAAAATCCTGCAATTTGGCACCTCTTCAGATATCTATAAATTCCCAAAAACTCGCTTTGTAGCCGGGTTCATAGGATCTCCACAGATGAACTTTTTGGAGATGAGCGTAATCTTGGATGAAGCTAATCTATTTCTTGAAGGACATGGCCTTAGAATCCCCATTAAAGCAACTTTGAATCGCGATAAGGTGATATTGGGTATTAGACCAGAGCATATATACGAAAAACCCACGCAAGATACAATTAGAATAGTCGGGCAAGTCTATTTCACCGAGAAACTCATGTCTGAAACGATAGTGCACATCGCGATAGCGAAAAGTCAGCGTCTTATTGCGAGGCTTCCTGGAGATTTGCCGCTTAAAGAAGGCAGCTCTATTGAGTTTTTTATTGATACGAAGCATTTGCACTTCTTCGATCCTGACACAGGTGAGAGGTTGAACGCATGAAATGCTGTGTGATATCACACACTCACTGGGATCGCGAGTGGTTTGCAGATGCGAGAATAACAAGCAAATGGTTGGTCACCACGTTTCAAAACCTCTTGAAAATTTTCGAAGAAAGAAAGGACTTCATTTTTGTTCTTGATGGTCAAACGCTGATTCTTGAGGATCTCCTCACTGAAGATGAAACACTTAGAGACCAGATAAGGAATCTTGTCAAGAAAAGAAAACTCTTTATTGGCCCATGCTACTGCCAGATCGACTGGAGAATTTCTCCTGAAGAAGCTGTTATCAAGAACTTTGAAATTGGAATAGATGACGCTCGGCAATTTGGCGGGCACATGAAGGTTGGATGGTTTTTAGATAACTTCGGACATATTTCGCAGATTCCTCAAATTATGAATATGTTCAACTTGAACGGCGCATTTTTGTGGAGAGGTGTAAATCTTCCAGTTGCAAAAACCGAATTTCTTTGGAACAGAGACGAGGCAGGACGACTCTGGTGTGTTTTTCTTCTCGGAGGCTACAGAAACCTGTACAACTTGAAGCAGACTCAACCCCTCGCTGAAAAAAGACTTCATCACGAAATTGAGAAGCTATCATCGTTCACCTCTGGTG
>QNAO01000108.1 GCA_003641785.1 Thermotogae bacterium | reverse complement strand
GTGTTCAACAAAGTGAGAAATCCCTTCGATGAGGTTTTCGAAAGATGAGAGACAACCTCACCTTCAAAGAGATAGAGCATTTCTTGGCCTGCCCTCGAAAATACTACATGGATCTTTCAAGCACACCTTTAGAAGGATACGAAGACCTCGAAAACGAATGCCGCGAGCTAATGAACATGAAGTTTGCTGTTGAGAAACCCGTTATGAGCACAAGCGTTTTTGGAAGGCGTTTTATCTCAACTCCTGCAGCGCTTGTTCCCCATGGAGACAAATGGAAACTGGTAATCAGAAAATTCGCCAAACGGTTCAAGCCTAAGTATGCCCTGGAAGCTTCATATCACGGATACATTTTTTCAAACGCGGGTTTCATGGTTTCTACAGTTGTGGTAGAAACCCCTCATTTTTCGAAAGAAATCGACTGGCGCGACAATGTTCCTCAACTCTTTTCAACACTGGAAGCCATTACGTCGGTTGAAAGCGGAGATGAACCTCCGGCCGTCCCTGTGCCCCTGTGCAAAACATGTACCCACGTAATCAGGTGCACAAGAGATCTTGTTGAACAGGGATCTCTCAGCGCTATTCATGGTATAGGAAGGAAAACCATTCTAAAACTCGCAGAAAGTGGCATAGAAAACCTTTCAGACATAATCAAATGTGATCAGACACCTCCCAGCCTATCCAAAGAGGTCTTCGAGATTCTCAAAATAAAAGCCACTTCCTTGGTCGAAAATAGAGAATATGTTTTCAGAGAACTGCCAGAACTAAAACATGGTGTTTATTTAGATATAGAAACCCATACAACTCACGGCTTCGACTATCTATTTGGAATCCTTGACAGCGACGAATACATACCATTTTTCTCTTCTTCACTCGAAGAGGAAAAAGAAGTTTTTGGCAAAGTACTAACACTTCTTGAAAAAACAGAAGGACCAATTTATCACTACTGTGGATACGAACCGTCCCGATTCAAAGAGTTGACTTCACTCTTTAAGGTGGATCAAAACCTTTACGAAAAAATAAGGAAGCGCTTTGTTGACGTGTACGCAATCTTGAAAAAACACATTGCCCTTCCTTTGTTCACCTATTCTCTGAAAAGCGTCGCAAGATATCTCAACTTCGAGTGGAGAACATCTTTGAATGGAATGAAATCTTCGCGATACTTCGATGAGTGGCTTCACACACACGATGATTCTTTGCTAAACCTCCTGCTCATGTACAACGAAGATGATGACAGAGCCACAAAGAAGATAGTAGAATGGCTCATGCACCTGTCTTGAATTATATTGTTACATTTTAGCAATTATCCAGAAACACCAAGCGCAGATAATTTGACTGACCGGTCAGTAAAAAAGGAGGTGCCAATATGCCACCAGTTGGCGGTATCAAAGGAGTAATTTACAGACAAGCAGGAAAGTTGGTGGGTTCCGTTCTCAGAAACACCAGCGAAGAAGGTTTACAGAAGCTTTTTGCAGCCCTCAGCGCGTTCACCAAGGAGCCATCGAAAAGTGGTCTGAAGAAGCTTTCAATACTGGCAAAAGAGAAGCACCCCATGATAACAAGCTGGGTAAATGTGTTCAAAAGATCCAGTCCCAAATGTGTTGAGAAAATTATAAACAATCTCATAATAAATGAGTTTGCCGTAGGGGAGCCTCTACGCCAGCAGAAAATGCACGAGCACAAGGTTGTTCTACCAAAACTTGGCGTGATAAGCCCAACTTATGCTTGCAACTTGAACTGCGTTGGTTGTTACGCCGGGATGTACGGGCGTAAGTACGAGCTGAGCATGGAGGAAGTTCGCAAGGTTTTCAAAGAAGCGAATGAGCTAGGAATTTACTTCTGGGTTATAACAGGTGGAGAACCTTTTTACTGGAGCCACTTGATGGACATATTTGAGGAATTTGATGACAATTACTTTCTTATCTTCACTAACGGAACCCTCATTACTGAAGAAATCGCAGAGAGACTTTCCAAGCTTGGAAATGCAACTCCAGCAGTATCTATAGAGGGCTTTGAACTCGATACGGATTGGAGACGAGGAAGAGGCGTCTTCAAGAAGATTATGGAAACTTGGGAAAGACTCAGAAGACATGGGGTTCCCTTTGGAGCGTCAATAACAGCTACAAGAATGAATCATGACACACTTATGAAGGACGAATTCTGGAATTTCCTTGAAGAACAACAAATAACTTACGCGTGGGTTTTCCAGTACATGCCCGTGGGAATCAATCCTTCAATGGACCTGGTCCCAACACCGAAGCAAAGATACGAAAGGTTTTTCAAAACAGACGAGGCTCGTCTTGGAGGGCGTTTTGCCTTTGTGGCAGACTTTTGGAACCACGGTTTTCTAACGCACGGTTGTCTTGCAGCGGGCTCCAAGTACTTCCACATCAATGCAAAAGGATATGTGGAACCCTGCGTTTTCCAGCAATTTGCAGTCGACAGCATAAGAGAGAAGTCACTCTTAGAGATATTCAAATCTCCTTTCTTTGAATCCTACAAGAGGATGGTTCCATACTCGAACAACTTGTTCAGACCTTGTCCAATAATAGACAACCCCAAGGTCTTTCGAGCGATGGTAAAGCACTTTGGTGCAAGACCACAGCACGAAGGTGCCGAAAAAGTTGTGGAAGACCTCGCCCCGGAACTGGACAAACTCGCAGAGGGCTGGAAACCATATGCAGACAAACTCTGGTACGAACACGGATATGTGGAGCAATACCCGGTAAACAGAGGTATATACAACTATGAGACTCGAATGAAGAGATACGCTAACAAAGAAGAAGCTCTGGCCGTTGACAAGAAAATCAAGTAACGAAAATAAATTAAACAGAGGGAGGTTTTCCTCCCTCTTGATATTGGAGAGATCATATGTCTCGAGCTAAGGAAAGAATTCTTGAAGCCGCAAGAGCAGCTTTTTCTGAAAAGGGATTCGATGGCGTGAGTGTTGACGAAATTGCCCACAGAGCTGGAGTCAAGAAAGCGCTGATATACTATTATTTTCCAAGCAAGGAACATCTTTTTGAAAAAGTATGGAGCAGTGCTCTTGAAGAGCTTGAACAACATATATTCAATGAAATTGAAGGGGAAAACATATACATAAGTAAGATAAAACACTTTCTCAAGGCTTACGTTGACTTTGTAACAAGCAGAAGAGTGATTTCAAGAGTGATTGAGAGAGAAAGAGCCGCAGTTCTGAATGGGGTTTTTGAAAAAAACGAAACCTGGAGCAAGCTCAGGGAACGGTACGATGACTTTGTCACCAAGGTGGCGAAACTGATAGAAGAAGGAAAGACAGACCAGGTAATAAGCTCTGACATAGACCCAAAAGCCGCTGCCAAACTGATTGCCGATACCATGACAAATATCCCACAATCTCCTTCTATAGCCAAATCTCTTCAACTTCTAATACTCCGTGGTTTAACAAACCAGCAAAATTAAACGTGCTAAAATTCTCATGAGGTGAGCACAATATTTCAACAGGTGCTGGTAGTCAGGTATGCCGAAATAGGATTGAAAGGTAGAAACAGACACTGGTTTGAAAAACAGCTCTGTAGGAATCTTCAAGCTGTTTCGCCAGGCTGTGAGATCAAAAGAACTGACGGCAGAATCATCGTTCATCTTGAAAATGCACAGGCGCCAGATATTTCCCGTGTTTTCGGAGTTAGTTCCTGGAGCCCTGCATACATGGTTAAGAATGACATTTCGCAAATCAAGCTTGCTGTGAAAGCCGTTCTTGAAGATATTCATGAAAGAGGAAGTTTTCGCATAACCACAAAGAGATCTTGGAAAGGATTTTATCTCTCTTCACAACAAGTGAATGAAATTCTCGGTGACTTTGTTGTGAAAAATTATAACCTCAAGGTAGATCTGAAAAACTGGGATATAAATATCACAGTTGAAATCGGTAGAGACAACGCTTTCATCTCTGCAGTCAGGTATCGGGGGTTGGGAGGACTACCAGTTGGAACTTCGAGTAAAGCTCTGCTTCTTCTCTCCGCTGGTATAGACAGCCCTGTAGCAGGTTGGTATTGCTTGAAAAGAGGTGCAAAGCTTCATACACTCTCATTTTTGAGTCCTCCGTACACAGGAGAAAGATCTGCAAAGAAGATCTCAGACATATGTAGAGTTCTCTCAAAGTATTCCCCAGGAATAACCTTGCAATCATATCTGATAAACTTCACCCAAATTCAGCAGAGAATCAAGGAACTTCCCGAAGACTCTTACAGTCTAATACTTCAGCGCAGATCAATGATCAGAATAGCCTGCAAGCTTGCGGAGAAGATGAATATCAGAGCCCTTTACACAGGAGAAAGCATCGGGCAAGTCGCAAGCCAAACTGTGGAAAACATTCACACAATAGATGAGGCATCTTCTTTGCCCATAATGAGACCCCTTATAGGTCTCGATAAGCAAGAAATTATTTCAAAAGCAAAGGAAATAGGCACCTTCGAAATATCAATAGAACCCTATCTCGATTCATGTGTTATCTTCGCCCCAAGGAAGCCTGTGATACGTTCTGATATCAGCGTGGCAAAGG
>QNAO01000107.1 GCA_003641785.1 Thermotogae bacterium | reverse complement strand
ATTGAAATATCTATCATCACAGATGAAAGAAGCAATAGCACAAGAGATACTGAACAACTTGAAGTCTTTGAAACAACGGAAAGATAATGGAAAAAAGATAGGAAAACTCAAATTCACATCAAAAGAAAGACCAATAACTTTGAAACAGTTCAATATGTTGAACACTCCATTGTTGAAGCGGGAATCCCCTTATTTCAATGAGGGGAGGAGGTCAACATGATAGTATCAGCGTCGGAGGTGAATCGATGAACAAACCAAGGATCAAACTCGATTCAAAGCTGGTTCAAAGGGCTAAGGACCTTGCCGAGAAGATTACCGATGATATTCAAAGAATCATAGACTCACACTCAACTGTGTCTGTGGAAAGAACGATACTCAGGTTGCTCGGAGTTGAGGGAGTTGTGAATGAAGGAATCCCATTGGTTAACGCTGTTGTCGAGAAAATCAAAGAAAAAGATCTGCTTCAAGATGGTGTATGCAGACATGTTGTGAACGCTTCTACGATTTTGGAAGAAGACATTCAGCGAACGTGTGAGGCCATAGCCTTGGATCTTGATATAGCCTCTCTTCCTGTGGTTTCAGAAGAGCAATTGAATCAAAGAATGCGGTCTCTTACCCAAGGTGTTCTTGATAAACTCAAGGAAAAAAGCGATGAAAGGGAAGAACTCTTCAAAACTCTTGGAGATCCACCAACTCCTTACAAGTATTTGATAGTTGCCACAGGAAACATTTACGAAGATGTGGTTCAAGCGCGCGCCGCTGTTGCCAAGGGAGCCGACATAATAGCAGTTATACGCTCAACAGCTCAGAGTTTACTTGATTATGTTCCACAGGGAGCAACAACTGAGGGATACGGAGGAACATACGCCACGCAGGAAAATTTCAGAATAATGAGACAGGCTCTTGATGAGGAAGCTAAGAAAGTGAATCGTTACATAAGGCTTGTCAACTACGCTTCGGGATTATGCATGCCCGAAATAGCCGCCTTAGCGGCAATGGAAGGTCTTGACATACTTTTGAATGATGCCATGTACGGGATTCTCTTCAGAGATATTAACATGCTTCGCACGTTTGTTGACCAGTACACTTCAAGGCTTCTCTGCGCTTATTCTGGAATAACAATTAACACAGGAGAAGACAATTACTTGACAACTTCTGATGCCATTGAAAAAGCGCATACAGTTACGGCATCTCAACTCATAAATGAGCAGTTCGCTGTGAAAGCGGGAATGCCTCACCACCTTATGGGTTTAGGACACGCTTTTGAAATAAATCCGGATATCGAGGATGGCCTCCTATATGAAATTGCTCACGCACTCCTTGCAAGGGAATTGTTTCCTTCATGTCCCATTAAATATATGCCTCCCACGAGGTACATGACCGGTAACATTTTTAAAGGATATGCTATGGAAACCATGTTCAACTTTGTTTCTGTCTTGACTGGTCAAACAATTCAACTTTTGGGTATCCTTACAGAAGCCATACACACTCCATATCTTCAGGATAGGTATCTTGCTTTAGCGAATGCAAATTACGTATTCAACAACGCAAGGCATATAGCTTCTGAAGTACTGTTCAAAGATAACGGTTTTATTCAAAAAAGGGCAAACGAAGTCCTCGCGGAAGCCGTTAATATGCTCGAACACGTGGCAGAAATAGGTTTAATGGCGGCGATTGAGGAAGGTCAATTTGCCGACATAGCACGCAGTAGAAGTGGTGGTAAGGGACTGGACGGGGTTTTCAAGAAGTCTTCTTCTTACGTAAATCCGATTCAAGAAGAGCTTGAAAAGCGACTGGGGGTGAAAAAATGAGTAATTCCAGACTAATTCGCACTTACGGCGATCAGATCAATGATGGAGCCGTGCAGTTATCCTTTACCCTTCCCCTCGAGAGTGGAGCTCTTGCAAAGGAAGCGGCAAAACGCTTTTGTGAGAAACTGGGTTTTCACGATGTTCTGATATGTACGATGGAGAATATTGGAGAAGGGTTTTCCTTTTTCGTTGTTTACGCGAAAACCCCCTTTTCTGTTGACATATCCGATATAAAGGTGATCACACCGAAGTACAAGAAGTTACCACGAGAAGAGCTGGATGAGCTTGTTAAAACCCGTTTTCGAAGGAAAATCGTTGTGATTGGCGCTACTATTGGCACAGATGCTCACACCGTAGGTCTGGATTCGATACTCAATATGAAAGGATTTCACGGAGACTACGGCCTTGAAAGGTATCAAGCCTTTGAGGTTCATAATCTTGGTTCTCAAGTTGCGCCTATTGATTTAGTCAAAAAAATCCTGCAGATCAAGCCCGATGCGGTGCTGGTGTCTCAGGTTGTAACTCAGCGAAATGCTCACATAAAGAATCTCACAGAATTCATGGATTTGCTCCACGCCGAAGGAATAAGAGAGAATATTGTCGTCGTGGTGGGTGGTCCAAGAATTACTCATGAGCTGGCTCTGGAAATGGGGTATGACGCTGGATTTGGAGCGGGAACAGTCCCGAGTGACGTGGCCAATTTCATCGTTCAAGAGCTTCTGAAGAAGAGTCCCACTGTTTGATGAGTTTTTCAACGTAAGAGCGCTCTGAGGTGCGTATTTCTTCATCGAGTTTTGCACATAAAACTTGTTCCAGAATTCTGCCTATTCTCTTGCCTGGTTTCATCTGGTAGCGAGAGATAAGTGTTTTTCCGTTGATTTCGGAAAGATGAGTGTTTGACAGTTTTTCTAAGAAGGCTTTCATATATTCTTGATCTTCAGCGCTTAGATAAGAGGCCAGATAGCACATAGCTTCTGGTGAGAAATCTTTTGTTGTCCTGTATATGTCGGAAAACTTCATTCTTAAAGAGATCATTTCTGAGATAGGAACTACCGCTTTTCCGATGCTCATCAGTTCTGTAACGAATTTGCGAGACAGCCCGTAACGGGAAGCTATCTCGTACAATGATTCTTTCGTAACGTATTCCAGGAGTACGGACATAACCGCGTAGAAGATATTCAGCTTTTCTTTGTAATGCTGCCTTGCCCATGGCAAGAAACGAAACAGGTTAACCAGCTTGGTGTGAAGGTTTTCAGTGTAAAAGACCCCTGGAAACATGTGCTTCAGTACTCTGAAGTCGGCGAGCCTCTTAATGGTCACCACCGAATTTTTCTCGAGCAGGATTTTTTCGAATTCTTGTCTGAGTCTTTGCCCTGATACCCTTGCTAAGTAACCTTGCTCAACCGCCTCTTTCATAAGCTCGGCCGTGTGCTCTTCTATCATGAACTGGAAGCGTTGTTCGAACCTGACTGCTCGCAGTATTCTCGTTGGGTCCTCAAGGAAACTCAGGGTGTGAAGTGCTCTTATGACACCCTTTTCAAGGTCTCTCTTTGCTCCAAAGAAATCGACAAGTGTTCCAAAATCGTATGTGTTCAGCTTTATTGCCATCGCGTTTATGGTGAAGTCCCTTCTGTAAAGATCTTTCCTTATGGTGCTTACCTCAACTTGCGGTAGCTCGGTTGGCATTTCGTAGTATTCAGTTCGCGCCGTTGCCACGTCCACTCGTAAGCCGTCTTTGAAAAACAGCGAGGAAGTCAGAAATTTCTCGTATCTTACAACCTTTACATCGAGCTGCTTGGATACGTATTCGGCGAATTTCAATCCGTCTTTCTCAACGACAATGTCAAGGTCGTAATTCGGATTTCCCAGAAGCAGGTCTCTTACAAAACCTCCAACGATGTAAACAGGTAAGCCTATTTCATCCCCATATTGTCCAAAAAGCCTCAACAAATTGAGAATCCTTTTTGGCAGATTACTGATCATCAAATCTTTTATATCCGCGAAAAACGTTCCGTACGATTCGTAGACGGTCTTTTTTGGGAAGCTATCTGAGTGCAATTTCTCTGTCGAAATTGACCTCATCATATCTGTCCTTGTAATTATTCCGACGAGAATTCCGTTTTCTACAACTGGTACGCGGCCAATATCGTTTTCCACCATGATTTGCTTTACCTTCGATATAGGTGTCTCGGGCGAAACGACCATAAGCTTTCTGGACATTATTGATTTTATTGGATGAGTGCCCAGCTTGTGATTCATCGCTTTGTCAACGGGTTTTTTTGTGACTATTCCTACAAGCTGATTGTTTTGAATGACTGGCAAGCCGTTGTGCCCGGTGCGCTCCATAATCTTGTTGACCTCAGATATCGACATATCTGTGTACACAACTCTTACTGGTGAAGACATTATATCTCTTGCTTTCAGACCTTTATTGATGTGCCTTTTTAAGACGTTCAACACTTTGGATTTGGCTTCATTGAGATCTTGTGTCTTGAGGGAGCAGCTCGCTGCTTTTTGATGTCCTCCTCCACCGAGTTCTGCCATTGCTGAGCCCAAATCGACATCATTTGACGAAGTTCTACCAACTACATATGTTTTTTTCCCTGTTCTTATAACACATACAAGTGTATCCACCTTCTGCAAATACCAAAGCTTGCTCACAACAGCATTGAGCCCGCCGATGAACTTTTCCGTTTCGGCGAATGCCATACTGATATTGATACCATTTACATCGTGTGTTTCCATGTTACTGATCAATTGTTCTGCCACGATTTTCTGGTCGTAATTGAGATCCACCTTTATGTAGTCGGATATCTCTACTAAATTGGCTCCT
>QNAO01000106.1 GCA_003641785.1 Thermotogae bacterium | reverse complement strand
GCCACAACGGCTATGTAAGGCAACATCTGTATTATCTGAGGTGGTATTTCAAAAGTGCTCTGCATCCTTATCTGAAGACTTTCGACAAGTCCGAAAGCCATGCATGCCAGAGCCGTGGGAATTGGCTTCGAATTTCCAAAAAGTATCGCAGCCAGCGCTATGAAACCTCTTCCGGCAGTAATGTCTTTGGAAAATAACTGCAGAGATAGCACAAGGTGGCTTCCAGCAAACCCGGCGAACACACCACTGATCACATAAGAAGCGTACATATATTTGTGAGCGTTTATGCCAAGAGACATCGCCGCGTCTTTGTTTTCACCGACACTTCTCAGACGTAGCCCAAAGACTGTTTGGTAAAGAATGAAACTCACCAAGAGTATTGAGATCCATGAAAGGTACACGATCATGTCAAATTCCTTTATACCGAGCCCGGGGAGTCTTGGTATCTTATTAGAAGAAAACATTCCCTGTACACCAAAGACAACACTCAAAAGGTACCCGGACAATCCCGTTGCAAGTATGTTTATAGCAAGACCTGTGATAATCAGATTTGCTTTTAGTCGAACCACGAAGAAGGCGAAAATCAGACCAACTGCGACACCGGTGATAACAGCGCTTCCCACACTTAAGAAAATGTTCTGCGTGTGAAAACCAACAAGAGCTGCGCTAAAACCTGACAAAACCATCATACCGTCGATACCTATATTCATCAGGCCCACCTGAGAATTAAATATGCCGCCAAGAGCAGCAAGCAGCAAAGGAGTTGTTATTCTCAAACCACTTATCAGGATCTGGAATACATTCATGTGCGCTGTGCCCTCCTCTTTCTCGAAATTAGAAGATTAGCTGTCACCATTAGAATGATCACACCTTCCATAACATTCACTAAATCAAGTGGTATACCAGTGAACAGTTCCATCATGCTTCCTCCACTTCTCAGAGCACCAAAGAGGGTTGCAACTGCCAAACATCCCAGAAAGTTGTTGCTCGATAGAATGGCGACCGCGATACCATCAAAACCGTAGCCTGGTGAGAAGAAATCGTAAAATCTGTAGTAAGTTCCAAGAACAAGCAGAGCACCTGTCAACGCTCCTATCGCACCTGAGATCATCATTGCTTTGTAGATCACCGAGCTGTTCCTTATGCCAGATGATCTTGAGAACAATGAGTTTAAACCCACCATCTTTATCTCGTAGCCAAGAGTTGATCTTCTTTCAAAAATGTAGAAGATTACAACAACAGCCACGGCGACGAAGAACGCTATATTCAACTGAGATCCTGTTGTGAATCGTGGAAGTTGCGCTTGAGGAGCTATTCTTTCCGACATGGAGTTCGCCACATTTGGCACCCTGAATGGAAAGTTCACAAGATAGCTTGTGAAGAGTATTGCCACGTAGTTCAACATTATCGTTGAGACTATCTCATCTACTTTCCATCTCACCCTGAGATACGCTGGTAAAAGACCCCAGAGCACACCGACTGCCATGGAAAAGGCAATCGCGCCGATGATGATAACAAGCCCTGGTAAATTGTCAAACGTGAATCCAAACCAGGCTGCAGCGAAAGCACCGAGATACATGCTCCCTTCAACTCCTATGTTGAAGATGCCCGCCTTAAACGAAATAGCAGTCGCAAGACCGGTGAGAATCAAAGGAGTTGCGCTGAACAAAGAGTCAAAAATACCAATCCAGTCGCCGAACGCGCCTGAGAAGAGCCCTTTGTAGGCTTCTAATGGAGAGGAACCTGAAGACCATATGATAACAGCTCCTATACCGAATGCGATAATCACAGCAATGATGGGACGCAGCAGCTTCATTTAGCAACATCCTTTCCAAGCATCATCAATCCTATTTGCTCTCTGTCAAATGGAGGAGCAACAACACCTGTGAGTTTTCCTCTGTACAGAACACCGATTCTGTCTGAAAGTGTCAGCAGTTCATCGAGATTCGCCGAAATCAGCAGTATTGCTTTTCCAGAGTTTCTGAGTCGGATCAAAGTATCATGAACGAAGCTCGTGGCTTTTATATCAAGACCTTTCGTTGGGTGAGCAGCAAGCACAAATATCGGATCACTTGAGAGCTCGCGTGCGATGACCACCTTCTGCAAATTTCCACCAGATAGCGTAGATGCCCGTTGCTTGACAGACGCAGCTTTGACACCGTATGTCTTAATTTGAGATTCGGTAAATTCTTCGCATCGCTTCCAATTTATGAGAAGGCCTTTTGAGAAAGGAATGTCTCTGTATCTTGTGGATATCAGATTTTCAATGAGATTCGCGTCAAGGCACGTCCCTATGTTGAAGGGATCTTCAGATATATACGCCATCCCAAGCTTGCGCCTTTGAAGTATGTCGAGCTTGTTCAAAAGATCTCCATTGAATTTGATCGTTCCCTCAAATTTACGCTTGATACCTATTGTGATTTCTATGAGCTCCTTCTGACCATTTCCTTCAACACCTGCTATGCCAAATATCTCTCCTGAGTGGATTTGAAAGCTCATGTTGTTTAACCGTCTAACTCCATCAGCGGAAATATATGAAACTGACTCAAACTCGACAATTGGTTTCTTGTCTTCAATATTCTTTCGAGGAGTGGTTTTTGGTATCTCTCCTCCTACCATCAGTTTCGTTAAGAAAGGAATGCTCGCATCCTCTTTCGAGACAGTACCTTGCAATTTACCGTTTTTCATCACGCTGATTCTGTCTGCCGTTTTCATAACCTCTTCCAGTTTGTGGGTTATGAATATCACTGTTTTGCCGTCTTTTTTCAAATTTCTGAAAACTTTGAACAACGATTCAACTTCGCTGGGAGTGAGAACTGAGGTTGGTTCATCGAAAATCAATACATTTGCTTTTCTGTAAAGAAGTTTCAGTATTTCTACTCTCTGTTGAGATCCAACGGATATCTCAGATATAGGCTTGTTGACATCCACCTGAAGGCCATACCTTTCAGAGATCTTCCTGACAGTTTCGATGCTCTGTTTTTTGTTCAAGACTCCCCTCTTTGCGATTTCATCACCGAGTATTATGTTTTCGTATACTTTCATAGAAGCAACAAGCATAAACTTTTGATGAACCATACCAATTCCAGCCTTAATAGCATCACGTGGAGAACGAAGCACCAATTCTTTGCCATTCATGAGTATTCGCCCGCTATCTGGCTGGTATTCACCGTAGAGGATCTTCATGAGTGTGGACTTGCCAGCTCCATTCTCTCCAACTATTGCGTGTATTTCGCCGGCGTTAAAATCGACCGATACATTATCATTTGCCAAAACGCCAGGAAATCTCTTGATGATGTTCTCCATCTGCAAATAAGACACGATATCACGCCTTTCATTAGTTTCGCTTCAAAAGAAGTGTGATCTTGTATCGATCAGACCTGAAGAGTGATTGAGCGTAGCCTATTAAGAAATTCTTTTCGTCCATGATCCAAGCTTTTATAGAAAAAACGGAGTCCTTTGGATTGAGGTCTAAGTATTGAGCTTCCTCTTTGGGAACTTTCTTTATGGTAACTTCCTGTTTTGACTGATGCAGAACAACGCCATATGATTCTTCCATAGTTTTGTACAATGAACGGCCTTCAAAATCAATCTTCTCAATTCCGGGAACAAGATCGTATCTTATGTAGTGCTCCTGTACACCAACTGGTTCACCATCGATTTTCCTTATTCGCTTTAAGTAAAACAGCGTTGTTCCCGGTTCAAACTTGCTGCCAGGTATTTCAGCGCCTTCAATTATCTTTTTGTCAAGAATGATCGAGGAAGGCGTTTTTCCCTTTTTCCGCATATCTTCGGTGAAGCTGATCATCGAGTTGGGATACCACATCGTTGAGTGGTTTACAAACGAGCCTTTTCCGTGAATAGTGGCGATATACCCCATGTTTCGAAGTTCTGCCAGAGCCCTTCTTATGGTTATCTTACTCACGTTGAGCCTCTCTGCCAACTCCGATTCAGAAGGAAGCATTTCTCCCTCCGCTAATCCACCGCTTTCGATCATTCTTATAATCTGCTTGGTTGCTCGTTCGTAAAGTTTCAAACCGCTCCCTCCGCTTCAAAACAAGGGGGGAGAAGCCCCCTTGTTTTATTGTTTCATCGTAATGTCCGTCACCACTATTTCTCCACAGATGATTTTTTCCATTATTTCATCCATTCTGGCGATGTATTCTCTGGGTATAACGTGCCTTGTGAATACCATAGGACTGACTTGAATTCCACCTTCCTTAAGACCGTAGTAAAGTGTCTCGCCACCTTTGAGAGTTCCTTCTACAAGCTTTTTAATGAGATCATAAATGGCAATATCAACACGTTTCATCATGGAGCAAAGCACATTTCCAGGAGCGAGAGAATCCTGATCAGAGTCAACGCCGATTGCATATCTTCCCATGTCTTTCGCCGCTTGAATCACACCAAGACCTGTGCCTCCTGCCACCTGATAAACTATATCGGCACCCTGTTCAAACATTGCCTTTGCCATTTCATAACCCTTGGATGGGTCTCCGAAGGAGAATGAGTAGGCTTCCAGAACCTGAACGTCGGGATCGATGTAATGAGCACCTTCTTTGTATCCAACCAAGAATTTGTCTATGCCTGCTGATTTCGTACCACCTATTACACCGATTATCTTTTCTGGATTGACATTTGGAATGCTGGTGTTGGAAGTCACCAT
>QNAO01000105.1 GCA_003641785.1 Thermotogae bacterium | reverse complement strand
TGCTTGAAAGATCCATGTAGTATTTTCGAGGGCAGGCCAAGAAATGCTCTATCTCTTTGAAGGTGAGGTTGTCTCTCATCTTTCGAAAACCTCATCGAAGGGATTTCTCACTTTGTTGAACACAAGGTTTCTAATTGCTTCAAATTGATTCATTAAGAAGTCATCCTGGTTTGTTCTTTTCATGAAAGGTTTAACTTGCTGATAGAGCTCTTCGTTTCTCACAGAAGATCTCAAAGGTCTTCTGAATTCCAGCGCTCTGCAAGCTGTCATTAATTCAATTGAGACGAGTGTCAGAAAGTTGTCGATCACCTTGTCGAGTTTGAGACATGAGTTCATGCCCATGCTGACGTGGTCTTCCTGGTAAGCAGATGTTGGTATGGAGTCGGTTGATGCTGGATGAGATAAAACCTTGTTTTCATTACATAAAGCCGCAGCGGTGTACTGCCATATCATGTAGCCAGAATTGATTCCTCTCTTTCCAGATGCCAGAAAGTCGGGTAGATTTTCGTTAGTTTTGGGATTAAGAAGTCTGTCAATTCGCCGCTCTACCATATTTCCCACATCAGTCACAGCGATAGCCAGAAAATCAGCAATCAATGCCACAGGCTCTCCATGGAAATTGCCGCCTGATATGATCCTGTCCTCCACCACAAGGGGATTATCTGTGGCAGAATTGATTTCTCGTTCTATTATAGAAACGGCGTAGTTTATCGTGTCAAGCGCAGCACCATGAACCTGAGGAATACATCGCAGGGAATAGGCATCCTGAACCTTCGGGCAGTTCCTATGACTTTCCCGTATCTCACTGCCACGCAGATCTTCTCTAAGCCAAGAGGAAACCAACACCTGGCCAGGATGTGGTCTTGCTTTTTGAATACCTTCATCGAAGGCATCAGGTGATCCAAGGAGCACGTCTGTTGTTAGAGCCGCCACATGTGTTGCAAACCACAGAGCATTTAAAGCATCGTTTACAGCTAAACACAAACGCGCTGTCATTGCCTGAGTTCCGTTGATAAGGCTCAAGCCTTCTTTTTCAACAAGGGTTAGTGGTTCAATTTTCGCCTTTTTCAAAGCCTCGGGTGCTGGAACTCTGACACCTTTTTCCAGAACATAGCCTTCTCCAATCAACGGCAAAGACATATGGGCAAGCTGTGCAAGATCACCGCTACACCCCACAGAGCCTTTTTCTGGGATGTATGGGATCACGTTTTTGTTCAAGAATTCAATGAGTTTTTCAACGAGAGCAATACGAACTCCGGAAAAGCCACAGGAAAGGGAATTCGCTCTCAGAAGCATCATTGCCCTGACAACTTCCTCTGGTGTGGCTTTTCCCACTCCACAGGCGTGAGAGAGAAGTAGGTTCCGCTGAAGATCTAACAAATCCTCGGAGCCCACCTTAATTGTTGCGAGGGCTCCAAAACCGGTGTTGATGCCATATGTGGCCTTATCAGATTTCGCGGCGTTCTCAACTACTGATCTTGCCGCTTCGATTTTCTTCTTTGCCTCTTCTGAGAGACCAACTGTTTCTTTGAAACGTGATACTCTGACAACATCAGAGATAGTGAGATCTTTTCCGGATAGTTCCATTAAAACATCGCCTCCAATTGCGCTATTCTTTTTTCCGTGGCTTCCATGTGTTCCAGGGTTTCGATTACTTTGTCTTCAAGTTCCTGTTGGAGCTGTGTTAATTCTGTCAATTTCACGTAGTTATATGCATTTTCGTGTTTTTCCTTGTTTATTCTCTCTATTTCCCTTGTCAATTTTTTTTCGATCGCTTCACATTGAGCAAGGTGTTCCCTCAGTTTTTTTAGTTCATTTGAAAGCTTTCTTCTGCGTTCAAATTGGTTTCTTTGGGAAGTACTCTCTCGTGGAGTGTTGCTTTCTTGAAGATTCAAATATTCAGACAAGGACTCTATATCAAACACCTTTCCTTGACGCATAAGCAGGATTCTGGAGCATACGCTTTCGATCAGCTCTCTGTCATGAGAAACCATGAGTATAGTGCCGTTAAAGTCCTTCAAGGCCTTTTCAAGAGCTTGTATTCGATTCAAGTCAAGATGATTGGTAGGTTCATCGAGCAGGAGAAAATTTGAATTTTCAAGAAGAGTACATGCTAACGCGAGCATCTTTCTCTCCCCACCACTAAGATCTGTGATGGATTTGAAGACCTCATCACCAGGAAAACCAAACCTTCCTGCCCACTTTCTGACCTCATAGTCTGGCCATGCGGGAACCTTCTGCCAGAGAGTCTCGATGATGCTTTTTTTTGGGTCATGGAAGTCCGTTGTTTGTGATATAAAGGAGTACCTTACGTTGTGTCCCCAGGAAAAGCTACCTTTACTTGGTTTGATATTACCAGAGAGTATCCGCAGCAGAGTCGTTTTCCCAACGCCGTTTTCACCGACGAGCGCAACTTTTTCACCTCTGTGAATCTTGAAATTCACGTCTTTTAACAATTCGGAAAAACATAGATGCTCCACACTCAAGTTGACGTACCCGCTTCTCGATGGTGGTGGAAATCTCAGTTTTTCGGTCGACTCTTTGTTAATTGTGTGCAAATTTTGAATCCTTGTCTTCACTGTGTTGAGCATCTTCTGTTTTGATTTTGCCTGTTTGATGGCTTTTTCGGTACCTCGTTTCATGTACATATCGATGATCTTCTGTAGTCTCTCAGCTTCCTTGCTCCATTGAGACATGTTTCTTTGTTGTTCTTTAACGATTCGAGAACGTTGTTTCAAATAGCTGTCGAAGTTTCCCGAGAAAGCCCATATGCGTTCTGCATTTATCTCCCAAATTTTGTTGCAGACCTCCCTGAGAAAAGATCGGTCATGGGAGACTGCTATCAGTGTTTTTTGGTATTTAACAAGGTTCCTCAGGTAGTTGATTCCTTTGAGGTCCATGTGGTTTGTTGGTTCATCCAGCAGCAACACATCGGATTGCTCCAAGACCGCTTTTACCAAAGCCAGGCGCGTAACTTCACCACCACTGAAGCTTTTCAGGTGTTTCTTGAGGTCCGCTTCTTTGAATCCAAGAGAATTTAGAAGGCTTCGCCTTAATCGTTCCTTTTGCGGTAATTCTTGGCTATCAGATGTTATTTTTAGCAGTTCACCTGCCAGCATATCAGAGTCAAGGATTTGCTCCTGTCTGTGAATTTCAATATTGTTAGATCTGTGAATTTGTCCTTCGGTTGGCTCGAGTTCTCCAGCAATGAGCTTCAGCAACGTTGTTTTACCGGTTCCATTTTTACCAACGAGTCCTATTCTGTCCCCTTGATTGATCTGAAGGTTCACGTTTTTAAACAACCATCTCTCGCCGAAACTCATTCCCAAATTTTCAAGAACTATCAACACGTATATCACCCTTCATTTTTTATTATACTAATTTTATGTAGACATATGAGTGTGTCATACTTGTTGTGTGCCGATAGGGTTTAGCCTTTTGTGAAGCGGAAAGCTTCAACGGTTGTGATATACTGCATTGGTAAGGGGTGAAGGCCTTGGAAAGCTTTGAAAAATTAGAAAAGTTGTTGGAAAAATTGCTTGATGATTACGCAAAGTCGAAGGAAGAAAACGAGCAGTTATGGTCACAGTTAAACGAGGCTTTGAGCAAGCTTGAGAGGCTTGAAAAAGAGAAAAGAGAACTTGAACTCTTGGTCGAATCCTACAAGAACTCCATGAACACGCTCATCGAAAAGCTTCAAAGGCTTATAGAATCGACTGAAAAAGGGGAAAACCATGAAGCGTGATGTGACGATCAGGCTTGGACAGAAGGAATACATTCTGATTACAGATTCTTCAGAGGAAGAGTTTTTAAAAGTGACAAATGAGATTCAAAGGGAGTACCACCAGCTTAGCAGTCAAGCCTCAAAAGCGGAAATTGACGAGATACTCATTGTCATGGTTGCAAATCTTATTTTGAATCAACTCAAGCTTGAAGATAAACTTAATTCCTGCGTATCGAAAGTCAACGAAGTGTTGAGTAAGTATCCAAAGAGCGGCGAAAGAAACAAAAATCAGGAGTAGGGTGATAAAAATTGAAGATAGGTCTCTTCGATTCTGGTATAGGAGGCCTTTCGGTTTTGTATGAACTTGTCAAAAGAATTCCAAGCGCGCGATATATTTATATTGCCGACACTTTTAGAGCGCCTTATGGAACAAAGCCAATGGAAGACATTCTCAGAATATCTCTCGAAATTCTGTCATTTCTGAAGCTCAAAGGTGTTGATTGTATTGTTTCAGGTTGCAATACATCGGATGCCAGTTTACAGAGTTTCAAATCTGATTTGGGAATTCCGTACTACAGTATAGTCAAGTCGGTCGCGTTCAATGAACTTCAAGGGAAAGTCGCTGTTATTGGGACTGAGGCCACTGTGAAGAGTGGGATCTATAAGAGTCAGCTTGAAAATATTGGTGTGACAAGTGTATTTCAGAGATCATGTCAGCTCTTCGTCGCGGTTGTGGAAGAAGGTATTACGAAAGGAAAGATGGTGGATGCCATTGCTAAGTTCTACCTTACTCCAGTGAGACGCTACAATCCCTCAAGTGTGGTGCTTGGATGCACTCATTTTCCACATCTAAAGCGAGTCATACAGAGTCAGCTTCCAGGGATCTTTCTCTGCGACCCAGCCAAGTCCGTTGCAGAAATTGTGTCCAGAGATTGGCGTGATAGAGCGCA
>QNAO01000104.1 GCA_003641785.1 Thermotogae bacterium | reverse complement strand
CAGGTTGATGCTTAGACATGATAACGCCCACTTAAGACTCGCCCAGAGTGGATATCAAGTGGGGCTTGTTCCCAAGTGGTTTTACGAAAGAGTTCTTCGCTTGAAAAGCGAAGTAGAAAGGCAAATTGAAAGGTTGAATCACATCAGTGTAAAGCCATCGAGCAGGGTGAACGAAGTTCTCAGCAAACTGGGAAGCTCCGCTTTGAAACAGCCAGTAAGGTTTTCTCAGCTTTTGAAAAGACCAGAGGTGAATTATGAATCTCTCAAAGAATTCGACGAAACTCCTATTTCGAATTGTGAAGTAATTCAGCAGGTTGAAATACACTTTAAGTATCAAGATTATCTTCAAAAGATGGAGCAGGAACTGAAGGTTGTTCAAGCTTTGGAATCGCTGAAAATCCCTGCCGATTTTGATTTTTCAGATCTGACTAATCTTTCCACGGAAGCTCGCGAAAAACTCAAGACTAACAGACCAGCGACAGTTGGCGAGGCCATGAAAACACCTGGCATCACACCTTCCGATATCGCGACACTGATAAACGGATTGAAAAACAAGCCATCTGGCTTTCATAACTGAGATTTGATTGGCGCATCAGTTTCTGTGAAGAGAGGCTTCCTCAAGAATATCATTGAATGGTAAAATTGTCAGTGAGGAGGTTCTTAATTTAAGTTGACTAACCCAACAGAAACAGAACAAAAGGTAAGACAATTTCTCAAAATTCCATTGCATGAAGAAGAATTAAAGATGCTTGCTAAAGCGTATGATATTGCCGTCTACGGTCACGAGGGTTTTTTTAGAGAATCAGGAGAACCTTTTATAGTTCATCCGGTTGAAGTATGTAAAATTCTTGCTGCAATGAATGTTGATGTTGTAACGCTCGCTGCCGCGCTACTTCACGACGTTGTAGAAGACAGTGAAGGAAGAGTGACTTTGTCCCACATAAAAAAAGCCCTTGGGCCAGAAGTGGAAAGAATAGTGGATGGAGTTACTAAGGTAAGTCGTATCAATGCTCCGGTTGGAAATTCGGATACCCAAGCTAAAGTAGAAACTATACAGAAAATGCTGTTTGCGATGGCAGAAGACATGCGTGTGATATTTGTGAAACTCGCTGACAGACTACACAATATGAGAACTATCGATTTTGTCAGAGACGAAGCGAAGAAAAGATATAAGGCCATGGAAACACTTGAAATATATGCTCCTATCGCTCACAAACTTGGAATTTATTCCATAAAGTGGGAGCTGGAAGATCTCTCGTTTAGAATACTGCATAGATCTGAGTACAACGAAATCAAGCGCTTGGTTTCGGAAAAGAAGAAGGAAAGAGAAATCAGAACGAAGGAGTACATGAAGCAACTTCAGTCCGCTCTTCAAGAAAGCGGCATCGAAGCTCAGATTGAAGGACGTTTCAAACACTACTACGGTATATGGAGAAAACTGAACGAGAAAGGCAAAAGCTTCGGCGAAGTTTATGATCTTATGGGTATCAGGGCAATCGTGAGAGACATTGCCTCCTGTTATCACACTCTTGGAGTTGTTCACAGTATATGGGCACCTTTGCCGGGAAGAATCAAAGATTATATCGCGGCGCCGAAATCGAATGGATACAGATCCCTCCACACAACTGTTATAACTGGATATGGTGAACCGCTCGAAGTTCAAATTCGCGACACCCAAATGCACGAAGAGGCTGAGTATGGTTTAATTGCACATTGGATTTACAAGAATAAGATAAGTGTAAAGAGCATGCAGAAGTGGATAAATCAGTTATTGGAATGGCGAAGAGAATTGCTGAAAGGTTCCTCGTATCTGGAAGATCTAAAAAAAGAATTACAAATGGATGAGGTTTTCGTTTTCACTCCAAAGGGAGAGATAAAACATCTTCCGCTTGGATCCACCCCCATCGATTTTGCGTATTCTATTCACACTGAGATCGGACACCACTTTTCCGGCGCTAAGGTTAATGGAAGAATGGTTCCAAGCAGTTATAGGTTGAAGAGTGGAGACGTTGTGGAGATACTCGTCAATCGCAGTAGTAGTGGACCAAGTCTTGACTGGCTGAAGTACGTTAAATCTTCGCGGACAAAAGCCAAGATTCGCAGGTTTTTCAGAGATCAGTTGCAGGAAGAACTGGTTAGTAGGGGTAAAGATATACTCAGAAAGGTCAGTAGGCAGTTTTCTGTTTCACTGGACGACATGATGCAGTTCGATTCGGTAAGAAAGTACCTGCAGAGTCAGGGAATAGGGGAGGAAGAGTTTTACAGTCGAGTTGGAGAAGGTACTCTGACTTACGGAGACGTGCTCAAGCTGATAGGGGAGAAAACCTTAGAGGTTGTAAGAAGAAGTGTTCCCAAAGCCAAGCCAAGAACAGGAATTGAGATTTCTGGAATGAAAAACATTGAAATGCATTTGGCCAAGTGTTGTGGGCCAGTACCGGGTGATCCAATTGTAGGAGTTGTCAGTCGAAAGGGAATGACAATCCACAGAATAAACTGTCAGAATGTGAGAACAGTTGACCCAGATAGAATATTTGAAGCCCGCTGGTTGGACGAAACAATGGGAAGATTTCAGACTAATCTAAGACTGCAGGTTTTGAGTAAAGAAGAGCTTGGAAAAATGATTCAAGTTTTGGAAGCTCGTGGGATAGCTGTTAACAAGCTCTCGGTGATTTATACCAAGTGGAATTACTTTCTCGTGTCAATGAATTTGGAAGTTTCCAGCCGCAAGCAGCTTGACGATACAAAAAAACTACTGGAGAATTTCAAAAGCGTTTTATCAGTGGAGAGGGGGAACCCGAACTGAGAGCGGTCGTACAAAGAGTCTGCAGTGCGAGTGTAGTCGTTGATGATTCGGTGATTTCGAGAATTGGTAAAGGACTCTTAGTTTTGCTGGGAATTGGCAAAAATGATTCGAATGAAGATGTTGATTGGCTGAGTGAAAGAATAGTGAACCTAAGGATTTTTCAAGATGAAATTGGAAAGATGAACAAGAGCCTTCTCCAGGTGGGCGGCGAGATGCTGGTTGTGTCGCAGTTCACTCTTTATGGGGACTGCCGGAGGGGACGAAGACCTTCTTTTACAGATGCCGCACCGCCTGAGATGGGTAAAAGCCTTTATGAACGCTTTATCAAACAAGTGAAAATGAGGTACGATGTTCGTGTCAAGTGCGGCGTGTTCGGAGCACACATGTCTGTGAAACTCATAAACGACGGTCCCGTAACGCTTCTTTTGGATAGTGAGAGGAAGTTTTGAATGGTACTTGTCCATGTTTGTTGCGCACCAGATGCTACAACAGCATACAAGAGAATCACAGATCTTGGACAGCAGTGCTCGTTCTTTTTCTACAATCCCAATATCTATCCAGTTGAGGAGTATCAGAAACGCTTGAATGCAACGAGAAAGCTTGCAAATCTATGGAAAGTTCCCCTTTTAGAAGGTGATTATGACGCTTCCGAATGGACTGAGTGGGTTGAAGAATTTTCACAGGAGCCAGAGGGTGGCGCTCGATGTTTGAGATGCATTGAATTCAGGCTACGAAAAACAGCTTTGAAGGCTAAAGAAAATGGATTTGATGTGTTTGCAACATCCTTAACAACGAGCCCAAGGAAAAATGCTCAAAGTATAAATACCATAGGAGAAAAGGTTTCGTCCGAGATCGGAGTGATTTATATGAAAAGTGATTTCAAGAAAAAAGATGGCTTTCTTTACAGTGTGAAAGTGTCCAAGATGCTGAATCTGTATCGGCAAAACTACTGCGGATGCGTCTATTCGCTAAAAAACAGTCCAAGAAGGGGAAGAACATGAACATCTTTGTGGCAGACGTGGATTCGGTTATTTATGATGGCACAGGCAAGAAAACAGAGCTGTTGAAGCATGTTCCTCTGGTTCTTGAATCGGGTGTCTCACTTTGCGTTCAAATGGAAGATATCGATTTCGTCTTGTTTCCAGTGAAGACCTACATTGGTCGTGTGGCAGTTGGACTTAGAAAATCAGATATGCCGCTTGATGTGGTTCTTGCGGCAGTGGAGAAAGTAGTTCTTCAGTTTAAAAAATATCCGAAGTACGTGAAAGAGCTTGCTTCCAAATTAACGGCGTGGACTGGGAAGAGGATTGTGGGTGTGTCAAGCACACCTGAAGAGCACAGGTTGTTTGTGAGAAAAATGCTTTCCCCAGTTGCGCTTGAAATAATCAACATTGGACAGGATGATCTGTATGTTTTCCCCCCAACCGATCTTCCTGCTGTGAAATACGGGAAGCTGGCCGTGTCTGAAGCGTGCGAGAACTCTTGCGAATGCGTTCGACAAGCTCTTGTGGTTGAAAGATACGCTGTTGGTTCAGGACTACTACGTTATGGCGATTTCTTTGAGTATGACGTGCACATTTCTGTTGAAAGGGGCGATATCAGTACTGTGAGAGCAAGACTGTGTTCAAGTTCAGTGGAGGAATTCGCAGATAAGCTCAAAATCGGTGTTGAGGCGGCCTACAAAGAGCAGTTGCGTGTTGAAAAAAAATATCTTTTGATGTTCGATATGGGTATTGACTGCTATCTTTTCTCCAGAGGAGTCTCGGAGATGAGGACCGATGGATGAAGTAATTACAGTCTCATTTCCTGCCAAACCGGTACACGTTAGACTTGCGCGGGTTCTGGTGAGAAACTTTTTGCTTTACAAAAGTGT
>QNAO01000103.1 GCA_003641785.1 Thermotogae bacterium | reverse complement strand
TGGTGGTTAACCAATCTGGATTGCCGATCGAGTTTAAGTACACAGACCCGGTTATCCCAACTCAACTTCAGAAAATCTTGTATGGAAAGTCGTTGGTAACATATCTACACACCGAAATCATAGGAAAACTCCTGCTGAAAAAGCTTGAAAACAAGCCCAGTATAGTGCTGGTAGACGATTTAGAGCTGATTCAAGTGGGTGAAAGAGTTTATTTTGCCTCACAATATGCTTCATCAATGCCAGAAAACGATCACTTAGAGCCGGACGAATGCGTAATTCCACTTCACGGGCAGAATGCAGTTAGAATCGTATCGGGAAAAAGAATTGAGGACAATGAGATAGAAGAACTCAAGAAAATTGCCCAAGATCTTGACATTCTCGAACCATTTCAGCGACTACAGAAAGCTTTGGAGTACGTATGCGCCTCATAAAAGAACTTATAGAGTCTTTGAGAATGGAACTCAAAATGCTCAAATTGTACGATGCAAAACTGAAATCGCAGGCTCCTGGATGCAACAGCCCAAGATTTCACGTAGATGTCAGCACAAAGGAAGAAAAGATAGTTCCTGTGGTAAGAAGTTTATTTGAGAGTAGTTCCTATCGGGTTAACTCTGAGAGTATTGCTATTGAAAACGCTGTTAAGAACGGTGTCAAAACAGGTTCTTTCATCGCCAGAATCAGAAAACAACCTATTTTGAAATCTCTTGTGAGATTGAATACTGTTGAGCTCGCAAAATCAACGAACTGCGTAAACGGGAAACTAATAGCCCAAATCCTCATCGAAAGTGAGAGTGCTGCTTTCACCACTTTTGTCAGAGAAAAGATACCGCGCCCCTTGAAAATAGCCAGATTCAAGCCAGCTGCTCCCAAAAAAGACGCGGCATTCTATCGAGCGGTTGAAAAAGTCCTCACTCGATGCAGAAACAAGAACTTGAAATACATCGGTTATTATCCACAAGTTCCAATACACAGCGCTAAAAAAATGGCAATAATCAAAAATGAGTTGATAGTGGAACTCGGTACAAATTCAGGTAGGTGTTGTGGTGTGGTTGTTTTTCGGTCAGACAATGACTATTTTCTTGAAACTGTAGAATAGCTTTGAATACGAATTGTTTTTCTGAAAAATGCGCTGGTGCAGTTGTCAACTTTTCTCAGTTTCAGAAAAGAAATATGGTTTCTTAAAGAAAGATGTCAGCAAGGGTTTTGTAAACCTCTTCATCGTGAACATCGTAAACAATGTATATGGAGTGCTGTTCATTGAACACATGTCTTCTTTTAAGATCAATTCTCACTCCCTTTGAGCACAAAATCTTCAGTACACCATCTTTGTAAGATATCTTCTTCACATTTCTTGCAAAAGCATTTGCCCTGATCTTGAACAAATTTATCAATCGCACTACCTGTTCAGGAGCTTTCCCAAATCTATCTTCGAGTTCTTTTCTAATATCTTCAATTGTTTCAGCAGTGGAAGCAGTTGCTAACTTTCTGTAGATTCTCATTCTCTCCATCGAGTTTGAAATATACTCCGGCGGTATGACCATTTCACCTGGAATACCTTCTATTTCAGTGTCTATCACCGCTTTCTGCGAAGTGGCCTTCACCTCACCGTGAATCTTCGACCACTCTTCTGTTATCAATTCCTTGTAAAGCAGCAATCCAATTGAGTTGATGCTTCCGTGCTGTTCTAGTCCAAAGACACTCCCAATTCCACGAATTTCCATATCGCGCAGTGCCAATTTTAGTCCGCTTCCAGATCCAGAAAATTCCTTCAACGCCTGCAAGCGCTTTACTGCGGTGTTCTTGGGTGTTTCTTTGTACAAGAAATAGGCGAACGCTCTGCTGTTACTTCTGCCAACTCTGCCACGCAACTGATAGAGTTGTGCCAAACCATATCGGTGTGAATCATCAACTATTATCGTGTTTGCGTTGGGTATATCTACACCGTTTTCGATGATAGCAGTGCAAATCAGTAAATCGGCTTCCCCAGAATAGAAGTCAATCAAGGCTTCCGTCAATTTCCTGTTGGCCATCCGTCCGTGTGCCATTCGCATGACAACATCGGGCAACATTCTCCTCAATTCATCACGCACATTTTGAAGATCTTGTATCCTGTTGTGAACATATATTACTTGTCCCCCTCTATTTAACTCTCTGAGAATGGCACTTTTCACTATTCTTTGATCATACTTAGCCACATAAGTCAATATTGGGACCCTTCCAAAAGGAGGGGTGTTTATGACGCTCATGTCACGTAATCCTGTGAGAGCCATATGCAAAGAACGTGGTATTGGAGTGGCGCTCATTGATAAAACATTAATATCTGCTCTCAACATTTTTAACTTTTCTTTCTGCTCTACTCCGAAATTCTGTTCTTCATCGATAACTAGTAGCCCCAAATCTGAGAAATTCACACTGTCAGATAGCAGAGCATGTGTACCAATAACCACATCAGCCGCTCCATTTTTCAGATCAGCGAGAATTCGCCTTTTTGCGGTTTCACCAACATTCCTGTCAAGAAGTACCACATTGATACCGTACGGTTCCAGCCGTTCCTTAAACGTTCGATAATGCTGCCGTGAGAGAACAGTAGTGGGAACCAAAACGGCAGCTTGCTTGCCAGATACCACACAACGAAAGATAGCTCGAAGGGCTACCTCCGTTTTTCCATACCCAGCATCTCCACAAAGCAGTCTATCCATCGGTTTCTCATCTGCCAGATCCGAAAGCACTTCCTCAATTGCGGACACCTGATCCTCAGTTGCCACGTAGGGAAAGGTCGTAGAAAACTGCCTTTCAAGCTCTGCATCACCAGAAAGACACTGCCCTTTGATTTCCTGTCTCAACAAATGAATTCTGACAAGGTTCTCAATTTTGGATCTGATATCTCTTCTAACCCTTTCGACACGATTCCTCCAGCTACGCCTTCCCACTTTGTCGATCTTAACGACATTTAGATCACCAACATAACGCTGAACCCTATCTAAACGCTCAACAGGAACGTATATCGTCGAGTCCTCATACTTTATGACCAAGTATTCCTTTGTACTCATAAATGTAGTCATCTTTTTGATGCCAGTGAAGAGACCTATACCATAATCCTTATGAACGACATAGTCTCCCGGCTCTATCTCCTCCTGTTCAATTACCGGTGCTTGATATATCGTTCGGGGTTTAGCCGATACCTCCTCAGTACCCTTGGGAAGATCTATTTCCTTGACGCTTCCAATCTTTTTCAACATCTCAGCATAGCTTATACCGGAAAACAGGGTGTAGTCCTTCTTTTGATCACAGTTTAGAAATTCTCTGTTCTCCTGTTCTCTTCGGTAATAGGCATTCTGGCATTCTTCCAGATTCCAGACGAAAACATCAAAATGTGCGTAATCAAGAATAGTGGAGTTTGAACCAGCCTTTCCTGGGAGAGTATCGAATCTGTGCTCTTCGCCGATGTACTCTCGAGCGGGAAGCACGGTAATCTGATTCAGGTAACCACTGGATCTTTGAGATATCGGGTCGAACGTTCTTATGCTCTCCACACGATTACCAAAGAGTTCCAATCTCACTGGGACATTTATCATAGGACCGAAGAAATCCACTATATCGCCTCGAACGGAAAACTCCCCTCCAGACCTAACAAGAAAGCTTCTTTCATACCCCAGGTTCCACAGTGTTTCCGCTGCATTCGTTAACGAAGAACCTTTGCGGAGTGTTAATGCACTCTCTTTGAATTTTTGAGGAGACAGCGTTTTTCTTGTGATGGCATGAATAGTAGTAACTACCCGTATTCTTTCCTTGTTAAGGAGTTTCCAAAGAGTTTCTATTCGCTGCTTTCTCACTTTGAAAGAAACTGGAATCTCTTCGAACGGCAGGACGTCATGAGTTGGATAGAAGAGAGCTTCTATCTTGGTGATCAGAGAGTGTGCTTCTTTTTCGCTTGGCACAATCAGAAGCGCCGGTTTGTCCAGCTTTCTTAGTTGCATGAACATATCTATCTTCTGTTTTTTCATCTTTGAAAAGCAAACGATATAACTTGAAAGGTTCGCAGGCGTTTGTTTGAAGATTTGATCCAAGTAATCTCTACAGGAGCTGCAAATTCCTTTTGAATAACACCCATGTGAACGTGAGACCTTGCTGTGCTGTCATTGAAGAGTCCCGGATTTGCCAAAACCTTCAGCTTAACTGGTCTATTCACTACATGCACCTCATCTATACATTCCAGTGAATTGAGCAAAGTCCTCAGCTCCGCAGCGTATTTCTCACTCAAATGAGGAACCACATTCACGAGTGCTATGTTCTTCGAAAGAGGACCCACTATTTTGACATTCGCAAGCTTAGCATTCCAAGATCTCTCTTTCAAATAGGAAAGCAAAAGTTCGTTTGATTCGCACACGGCCCTTCCATGATATTCTGCGTTTATCATCATTTTCAAAAGATGTTTCAGTTTACAGCCCTCACGATCGGCAGATTCTCCTATTTTCGGCACATTAAACCTAAAGTGATCAAGAAAATATCTTATATCTTCTTTACTCAACTCCAAAAGGGGAGAAAAAACATTCCCATTTAGCTTTATACCTGTTCTTCCCCAGCTATCTGATTGATTTGCTCAATTTGTTTTAGTTCATCCTTTTCAATGGTTTTGGTTAAACCCAACCTCCTGCTTTTTAAAACCTTCTACGCTTGCGGCGATAATCAAGTTGTTAGATTTCGTTGGTG
>QNAO01000102.1 GCA_003641785.1 Thermotogae bacterium | reverse complement strand
TGATTTTCTGATATCAATCTCGAGAACAACGTGTGGAAAAGAAATCAATCTAATTTCATTTGTGAAGATGGCAGGCAACGAAATGCCCCTTCTCGGTTTCTATCAGTTGAGGCTCGATAGCAGAGCACTCTTTACTCGCAACGCTGCATCTGGGATGAAATCGGCACCCGGATGGGGGATTCACAGGATCTGGAACTTCTCCTTGAGGTATGGATTTCTGCTTCTTCCTCATCGGATCGGGTTCGGGAACGGCAGCTATTAGGGCTTTTGTATAAGGATGAAGAGGGTTATTGTATATGTTTTCAAAGGAACCTATCTCAACTATCTTTCCCAAGTACATCACGGCAATTCTATGGCATATGTATTTTGTCGTAGCCAAATCATGAGTGATGAAAAGATAAGTGAGGTCCATCTCTTGCTTCAAATCTGTGAGAAGCTTTAGAAGCTGAGATCTCACAGAAACATCAAGCATGGCTACAGCCTCGTCTGCCACTATGAATTTGGGTTGCAGGACAAGGGCTCTTGCGATAACCGCCCTCTGCCTTTGACCACCTGAAAGCTCCCTTGGGTATCTGTTGTAGAAATCGTTCTCTGGGGTTAAATTAACTCTCCTAAGCATCTCCATTACCATCTCTTTTTGCTCTTTTTTCGAGGCACCGATGTGATGTATTTGAAGGCCATGTCTTATCGCCTCACCTATTTTCATGTACGGGTTCAATGCTGCCATGGGATCCTGAAATATCACCTGCATCCGTTTTCTGAAACGTCTCATTTCTTCTTTGGAAAGTGCCATAATGTTTGTGTCTTCGAAGACAACATTGCCTGATGATGGTTCTATTAATCTCAAGACAAGGCGACCGGTCGTTGTTTTACCACTTCCCGATTCACCAACGAGTCCAAGCGTTTCACCTTTCTTTATTTCAAAAGAAATGCCATCAACAGCCTTGACAAAGCGCTGTTTTCTTCTTGTGATAACCTCGGTAAAAGATCGTCTAATCGGAAAATGCTTTCTAAGATCATTGACCTTTAGAAGCACTGACATGACTTTCCTCCCCATACAACCAGCATTTTACAAAACTTCTTCCCACCTGGTACACACCAGGTTCTTTCCTGGAACATATTGGCATTGCTTTAGGGCACCTTGGTTCGAATCGACATCCCTTTGGTGGATCTGCCAGATCAGGAGGGCCTCCAGGTATATAAACAAGTTCTTTGTCTTCGATATTCGTATTTGGAATAGATTTGAGCAGAGCCTCCGTGTAGGGGTGCTTTGGAGAATAGTATATATCTCGACTTTCACCAATCTCTACGAGATGCCCGGCGTACATGACGCCAACTCGGTCAGCCAACTCAGCCACAACGCCGAGATCGTGAGTTATCAGAATCAGCGACATGTTGAATTTCTCCCTGAGTGATTTGAGCAAGTCGAGGATTTGCGCCTGAACGATGACATCCAAAGAGGTCGTTGGCTCATCCGCTATGACTACAACTGGATTCAAAACTAAGGAAAGCGCTATCATCACCCTTTGCCTCATTCCACCGCTGAACTGAAACGGATACTCGTTCATTCTGGTAGGCTCTATACCCACAGCGCGCAACATGTTGGCTGTCATTCGCTCAGCTTCTTCCTCAGAGATCTCGGGTTTGTGCGTCTGTATCGTTTCTATGAAGTGGTCCCTTACTTTCATGACTGGGTTTAAAGATGTCATAGGATCTTGAAAGATCATCGATATTTTTGCGCCTCTTACCTTCTCCATCTGCTTTTGATCAAGACTGCTCAAGTCGAGCCCATTGAGCTTTATTGATCCCTCAAGAACAGCGTTTGAAGGAAGAATTCTGAGAAGCGCGTATCCCATCGTGGTTTTCCCGCATCCAGATTCTCCTACTATTCCAAGAGATTCCCTTTCACATAGATCTATCGAAACTCCATCAACAGCTCGAACCAAACCTTTCTCTGTTTTGTAATAAACTTTCAGATCTTCTATACGCAGCACCGACTTCATCAACGTCGCTCCCTAATCGTTGGATTGAGATACTCGTTTAATCCCTCACTGAACATAGAGAAACCCAAAACAGTGGTTATTATTGAGATTCCTGGAAAGAGAATCGCCCACCAAGCTTTGCTCAATACAAATCTCTGACCACTGCTCAGATCATAACCCCAGTCCGGTGTTGGAGGCGCAATTCCAAGCCCGAGAAAACTCAATCCCGCTTCTGTCATAATTGCATCGGCGAGATTCATCGACAGAACCACAATGACAGACGGCAAAACATTTGGTAATATGTACCTCAGAAGTATAGATGGACTCCTTGCTCCCAGTGCTCGTGCCGCTTCGACATACAGCTCGTCCTTTATTCCAGCGACCTGATTTCTTATAACTCGGAAGTACGTCGGGGCGTACACCACAGCTATCGACAGGGCGATGTTGACAATCCCTGGTCCGAGAACAGCGGCAATCGCTATGGCGAGTATCAACCCGGGAAACGAGTAAATCGCGTCCATAATCAAAGTTAAAATCCTGTCGAATACGCCTCCGATGTATCCCGAAATTAAGCCAAGGGGAATTCCTATGGCCGCCGCAATCACAACAGCCAAAAACGCTATTGTGAGGGCTATCCTGGCACCGTATATTACCCTACTTAAAATGTCTCTGCCAAGATTATCTGTTCCAAAGAGAAACTCAGAGTTGGGCGCTTGTAGGGGTCTGCTGACACGTTCCGTGGGATTGTGAGGAGCTATTTGGGGAGAAAACACGGCCAAGAAAAGAAAAAACACTAAAATTGCGGCTCCTATGAATGTAACAATCCCAGTACTGGATTTGAAAATCTTTCTTGTTATTCTATGTGATAGATATTTAGAGGTTACAGCCTTCACCCAACCACCTCAATCAGTATCTAACCCTCGGATCTACAAGGGCATTTATTATGTCAACACATATGCTTATTACAACCACAATTAAGGCGAATATCACGATTGTACCCTGAATGGCAGGAAAATCCCGATATCTTATTTTCTGCACTAAATAACTGCCAACACCCGGCCAGGAAAACGTGGTTTCTGTCAGAACGGCCCCAGCAAGCAGCAAAGCAAGTTGTAGCCCCATGATCGTCAGAATAGGAACAAGCGCGTTTTTCAAGGCGTGACCGTAAAGAACAGCCCTTTCACGTATACCTCTTGCCACAGCGGCTTTGACAAAATCTTTCGAAAGCATCAAGACCGTGTTGTTTCTCACCATTCTTAAGAAAATACTGGAAATGATCAAACCCAGTGCCACACCAGGCATTATAAGATGCTTGAAAGCATCCCAGAGTGCCGCCCAGTTTCCCTTTATTATCGAATCCACAAGATAGAAACCCGTGATGGGAGTGAAACTCAAAGCTGGAGAAATTCGACCAGCCACAGGAAGCCATTTCAAAACCATACCGAAAAGAAGCTGCATCATCAGCCCAAGCCAGAACACAGGAATCGCGTATGTGACTATCGCAAACATACGTGCCCCAACATCAAGACTGCGATCCTTTTTTCGAGCGGCTTCAGCGCCCCAGAACGTGCCAATCAAAACAGCCATCACAAAGGCGAAAGCTGTCAGCTCTATAGTTGCAGGCAGTCTTTCTTTGAGTTCATCAAGAACAGGACGATTTGTTAGCGTGGATTTTCCCAGATCTCCCTTAAGCATACTCAGAACGTAGTCTACGAATTGAGCTGGAATTGATTTGTTCAAGCCCATTTGCTCGCGGAGTTTCTCTATAACATGCTGGGGAGCCTTGCCTCCGACTATAGCGAGCACAGGATCACCAGGCATTATTCTGAGAATAAAGAATATAAGAGCAAGAAGTATAAACATCATTGGAATTGCAAGAAGAATCCTTGTAATCACATAGTTCTTTAACGACACCCCGTGATCAGTCCTTTCAAAAGCCCCGCCTCCACGGGCGGGGCCAAGGAAGCTTCTTCCTCACTCTGTGTAGAGGATGTAGTACCTGAATATCTGCGTTGGTTCCAGGACTATTCCCTTCACATTTGGTTTCGCTATACATATCGCCTTGCCCTGCCACAAAGGTATATCAGGCATATCCGCAACAAGATGAATCTGAACCTGGTTGTATATTTCTGCTCTGGTAGCTTGCTTTGCAGAAATTCTCGCTGCTTTCATGAGATTCTCGACTTCTTCGCTTTCATAGAAGCTTCCGAGCGATTTGGCTCCCTCAACACTGAGGAACGGCCAGACATAGTCATCGGGATCGAGGTAGTCTGGATACCAGCCGAGGAGGAACAACCCCATAGTTCCATTCAAGAAGTAATCGATGTAAGTTGACCATTCGGCGTACTTTATGGTGACATAAATCATTCCTGTCTCTTCAAGAGACTCCTTTAAGACCTGAACGACATCTGCCTCTGTGGTGCCGTAGTGAGTCGGCGTGTACCACAGATCAATCTCAAGAGGATTGTCTTCACTGTAACCGGCCGCAATTAGCAGCGCCCTTGCAACATCGAGATCTCTTTCTGAAAACGCATCGATATGACCCCACATTCCGGCTGGTATCATCGAATAAAGCGGCTTCATCAAGCCAGCGAAAACATCGGAAACGATTCGATTTCTATCAACAGCGTAGGCTATCGCTTTTCTAACAAGCACGTTGTCAAATGGAGGTTGTTTAACGTTCACAACAAGGTATCGAATCTGTGGGCTATCGCCTTCATATGTGACAAAAGCCGAATTTTCCTTGAGATCGAGAATATCGCGCGGATCAAGATCTC
>QNAO01000101.1 GCA_003641785.1 Thermotogae bacterium | reverse complement strand
GTTGTAGAACCATTTGCCTTCAAGGAAAAGATGATTCAAATATTTGATCTTGCTTTTCTTTTGAGGAATTATTTTCAATTCATATGTTGTTGGAATTAAATTACTTCTGTCGATTTTGTTAAATAAGTTTTTCGCCTCAAAAATATTGTATCATTTGGTTAAATTAGAAAATGATTGATTTTCAATCCATTCCATTCCGTATCTCCTCAATGAATTGAGGAGTTTTAGAATGGAGAAGATCTATAATTGAAGAGACCAAGGGAGGTTTTATCGTGCTTAGAACACACACTTGTGGTGAACTCTGCAAGAAGCACATAGGCCAGAAGGTCACGCTCACAGGATGGGTTGACCGAATCAGAAACCTGGGCGGTGTCAACTTCGTAATGCTGAGAGACAGATATGGGTTAACACAAGTCATTTTCTCCTCAGAAATGGTGAAAGGCATAAAACGTGAGTCCGTGTTGCTAATTACCGGTTCCGTGAGAGAAAGACCAAATGAAACTGTGAACCCAGACCTGAGTACGGGGGAAATAGAGGTTGTCGCGGACAGCGTCGAAGTGCTCTCTTCTCCTTTGGAAGATCTGCCTTTCTATCCAACAGATACAAAGCCTCCATCAGAGGAAATTCGGCTCAAGTACAGATACATAGATTTGAGAAATAGAGAGGTAATGAATCGCTTTATTATAAGACATAAAGTATCTCAGGCTGTTAGAAATTATCTATCATCTGAGGATTTTCTTGAGATCGAAACTCCCTTTCTGACAAAAAGCACACCTGAAGGGGCAAGAGATTTTCTTGTGCCCGCGAGAATCAAAAGCGGAACTTTTTATGCCTTGCCTCAATCTCCACAAATTTTCAAACAACTACTCATGATTGCAGGCACGGACAGATACTTTCAAATAGTCCGGTGTTTCCGCGATGAGGATCTCAGAGCAGATAGACAACCAGAGTTTACTCAAATAGACCTCGAAATGTCCTTCGTCACAATGGAAGATGTGATAAAAGTAACTGAAGGTATGTTCAAACACGTATTCAGGGAAGTTCTCGGCGTAGATTTGCCGAATAACTTTGATCGCTACTCATACAATCAATGCATGAACGAATACGGATCTGACAAACCAGATAGAAGAATAGGCATGAAGTTATTCGATGTAACTGATTGCTTTGAGAACACATCATTCGGCGTCATCTCAAACGTAGTGGATTCTGGAGGAGTTGTAAAAGCTTTCAAAATAGAAAATTTCTCCCAAAAGACGTCCAGAAAGACATTTCAAGAATTCGAAGATATAGTAAAGAGCATGAGTTTGAAAGGCCTGCTGTGGTTCACATTAAATGATGGAAACGATATCCGTGGTTCAGCAATTAAGTACTTGAAGCGTGAATACTCGATGACTGCATCACGTTTGGAGATGAATACGAACGATGTGTGTGTGTTAGGAGCTGGTAAACGAGAGGTTGTTAACAGGGCTCTTGGAGAACTCAGAAGAATTGTGGGAGATACGTATTTTTCCCATCTTAAAACAGGTTTCGACATATTTTGGGTATTAGATTTCCCACTTTTAGAATGGAACGAAGACGAGCAACGCTATGTCGCTCAGCACCACCCATTTACCATGCCGAACATCCAGGATCTTGAAGAATATGAAGCGAAAGATCCATCAAAAATAAGAGCGCAGTCGTATGATATCGTAATCAACGGCTTTGAAGTCGCTTCTGGTAGCATAAGAATACACGACAGAGATCTTCAGAAAAGAGTCTTCCGGCTACTCGATTTGGAAGATAAGGATGTCGAGAATAAATTCGGTTTTCTTTTGGAAGCTTTCAAGTACGGAGCCCCTCCACATGGGGGAATAGCAGTAGGACTTGACAGACTGATAGCGATTATGTGCAGAACTTCCTCCATCAGGGACGTCATAGCATTTCCCAAAACTTCAAGTGGCAGTTGCCCGTTAACTGGGGCTCCATGTGAAGTTGAAAAAGATCAATTAGCCGAGTTAGGGCTTAAAAGGGAGGATTCAAAATGAACGATCTTTTCATTGATTTCAAGGAGAACTCAGATCGTGTGGTGTGTGTGGTAAAGGGAGACATTGATGCCTATCACTCAGCGGATTTGAAGAAATCGATTAAGGAAAAGCTCGCTTCAATGACACAAGGCAGGCTTGTGATAGACATGTCCGGTGTCAGCTACGTCGACAGCGCCGGTTTGGGAACAATAGTGGCTATTTTGAAAGAATGCAGGCTTCTCGGGAAACACCTTATCCTTGCTTCTCTTAAGAGCAACGTAAAACGCATATTTGAGATGACTCGTTTGGACATGGTTTTCAAAATTGTGGACACTGTGGAGGAATCGTAGAAGTGAGTGAATTTATAGTGACGATAGACGGTCCCGCTGGATCAGGGAAATCGTCCGTAGCAAAGGGGGTGGCTCAGAAGCTTGGATTCGAATATTTAAACACAGGTGCTATGTACAGAGCCATCGCCTTTGAGCTGCACTCTAAGGGGTTAAACCCGAACGACGACATCAGTGGAGAGCTTGAGCGAATAACAATGGACTACAAGGACGGCTGCCTTTATGTGAACGGCAAAAAAGTCGGCGATGAGATTCGCTCCTTAGAAGTCAGCTCGCTCGCATCAGATTTTGCCAGAGTTCCAGCTGTGCGAAAAGCGCTTACTCGTATTCAAAGAGCGATAGCCAAAGGAAGACACATTGTCGTGGAAGGACGAGATATGGGAACAGTTGTGTTTCCCACTGCGAATGTAAAAATCTTTTTAACAGCTTCTCTCAAGGAACGCGTTTTCAGGCGAATGAGAGAACTTCAGATGAAAGGCATCTTCTTATCACACAAGGAAATCGAAGATGAAATCAAACAAAGAGATCGTCAGGACTCTTCAAGACCAATAGCTCCGTTGAAGCCAGCCGAAAACTCAGTAGTCATTGATACAACTAAGAAATCACTCGATGAAGTTATCGACGAAGTGAGTTCACTTGTTTTGAGGAGGATCAGAAATGAAGATCCTCACCGCAGATAATATAGGTTTCTGCTTCGGTGTGAGAAAAGCACTCGAAACGATACACTCCTTGCTGAGAACCGGTAGAAAGACCTATATGTTTGGTCAGTTGGTACACAATCCGGGTGTGATAGAATCCTTAAGGACACTTGGAGCTGAGATCGTGGAATCCTTAGACAGAGTCCCACGAGATTCTAAGGAATCCTTTCTTGTCATCAGAGCACATGGTATCGACCCACAGAAAAAGGAGAAACTCAAGCGACATTTTTTTGAAGTTGTGGACACAACCTGCCCAATAGTTGGAAAGCTTTTTTCAACTGTTCAGCGAGCAAAAAGAGAGGGATACAGGATCGTAGTGTTTGGAAAAGTAGATCACCCAGAGATGGAAGCCCTTAAGGGTTATGTGGAAGATGCGGTAGTAAGTGAATCACCAGTAAAACCAGAGAGAAAAACGGCTTTCGCCTCTCAAACTACGATGTCTATCTCTGAATACAGTATCTTTTTGCAACAAATCCTGCAGAAGTATTTTGAATATGTTAAGGAAATGAAGATCTTCAACACGATTTGCGAAGCTACAGCGAAAAGAGAAAGAGAAGTTGAGCGTCTTGCAAAGGAAAACAACCTTGTCATAGTCGTAGGTGGTAAAAACAGCTCTAATACAGCGAAGCTCGCCAGAATAGCTTCAAGATTTACAAGGAGTGTCCAAATAGAAAGTGAGAGAGAACTGAAAAAAGATTTTGTTAATTACGATAAAATAGCTGTTGTTGCGGGAACATCAACCCCGAAATCTGATGTAGAAAAGGTAAGCAATAAACTGCAGATATTGTGTCAGGAGGGAAGATAAAATGAGTAATGAAGAAAAAGGAGACATGAAGCAGTTCGACGAGTACCTCAATTTTGTCAAGGGCACTCCGGGAGAATTAGTCGAGGGAATCGTGACCAGAATAGATCCTCAAGAAGGTCTTGTTGTTGACTTTGGGGGAAAATTTGAAGGCATAGTGCCTCAAAGAGAGCTGGTTCACTCGGTTGAAGAATATGAGCAGGGTCAAAAAGTGAAACTTCAGGTGATGCGCTTTGACGAAGAAGAAGGCTACGTCTTTTTATCTGAAAGAAAGCCGCGCATGAGGGAACTACTCACAAAACTCCAGGAAGCTTACGAAGACAACGTTCCTGTGAAAGGAAGAGTCGTTCAGGAAACGAAAGGAGGTTATCGTGTTCTTTTGCAGAACATGGTTCCAGCATTCATGCCTGGATCTCATTCACTCATCAGAAGAGACCAAAAACCTCCGAAAGACGAGATCGATCTATTGATATTAGATTACAAACGAGGAAGACGTGGATTCAACATCGTTGTTTCAAAAAGAGCTCTACAGGAAAAAAGGCAGAACGAATTCCTCGCCGTTCACAAAGAAGGGGACGTTGTGAAAGGAAAAGTGGTGAAAGTAGACTCAAACTCAGTTCATGTAGATCTTGGCCCGGTCCAGGGAGTTATTCCGAGAAACCTCATTTCACATAATCCTTCGCTTCTTCCTAAGGATGTATGCAGTGTTGGTAACGAAATTGAAGCGAAAATTGTGAAGATTGCCAATCGTTCAAAAGTCATAACACTCAGCATAAAAGATCTTGAACCAGATCCATGGCAGACAATACGGGAAAGATACCCAGTTGGAACTATTATCGAGAAGCCTATCAAAAGCATTTTGCCTCTCGGGTTCTTCGTGACAATTGAGCCGGGTGTGGATGGGTTAGTGCATATTTCAGAAATTGTTTGGGGTAGGAAG
>QNAO01000100.1 GCA_003641785.1 Thermotogae bacterium | reverse complement strand
CCTATGGCCAGTATCTTGGTGGCACCGGTTTCAACTACCTTCAGCAGATCATCTACGAGCTTGAAAGGAACTTCAGAATGCTTAGCATAGCTTCTTATGTACTCGTTGTCTTCCTCGGAAATGAGCTCGTCGTTCACGTACACCTGGCGGTGAACGCCCTTTTCTCTTAACTTCAATATTACTCTCGAAGCTGTGGAGCAATCGATTTCCCCGTCGAGTATCTTACCCTTTTCAGGAATCCAGACTACACATCCATTGTACGCTATCAATGGGAAGTCCTTTTGAAAATATCGCTTTACCAGATTTTGTATGGAAACGAGCATGCGGCCACTCGCGAAAACGATTTCTTTTCCCAACAACAGCAATTTTTCTATGGCATCGATGTTCTTTGGATGAATGTTGTGATCGTCCACAAGAATTGTCTTATCAAGGTCAAAGACAAAAACCTTCAAAAGCTTTCTCCCTCCTTGAAGAGATGTTCAAAATAACTTATGTATTCGCTCACAACAGCTTCGTCGGTTATCACGACGGCGAGCTCTGCGTTTGAGTTATAACCACTTTTAGTCGCGTTTGCCGATCCTGTTATCACACATTCTCCATCAACTATTATAAGCTTACTGTGCAGAGTGCGGCTTTTGACAACACGAACTTCGAAGCTTTCGGATGGTATTTGAGCTATAGGCGAATTCGCCAGAAACCATTTGTCTGTGACAACACGAACATTTACACCTCTACAATTTAGTATTTTCAAAATTGCCCACAGCTCTGGGTGAGTCAAAGCATACATGGCTATGCACACGCTTTTCTTCGCCTGAGAGATTCTGTTCAGTACTTCGTTTTCAATATCGTGGGTAAATGCCCGCAGGCCTTCAGCTTCGGCGTTCAGGGAGAAATCTCTACCAGCCCACATTTCAAGAAAGAATTGCTTTAGCTGTGAAGCGAATTTCTTGGAACTCACAATGATTAGATCGTTGTAGGACTCTTTCAAGCTATGAACTGTGAAGTTGGCACTACTCAAAATCGCCGTGTGGTCATCTAAAATGATCGTTTTCATGTGAAACAAGGATTTCTCCGCATCTATCTTCATTTTGATGTTACCGGCGGCAAAGGGTGTTTCAATGATGGCACGAACATCAACACCTCTTGAAGCCAGATAATCAAGCAACTGAATTACCTCAGGATGATCAACAGAGTAACTCGTAACATAGACACTTTCCTCTGCTGATTCCACAACGGAAAGTATCTGCTCAACCGATTCCAAAGGTGTGAAGATGACATCAAATGCATATAGGAAGCATGTTATCATTGTAATGAAAAGTACGATTGTTCGCACATGGTTATTATACAGCTTCCAATTACTGAGAGGTGAGAGTTTTTCATGCAGAAGGTGACGGACTACATCACGCGTGTTGTCACAGGACCCATTGAAACCAACACTTACATAATTGAAACTTCTCCACCAATTGTTGTAGATCCCGGCACTGGGATCTCACAATATGTGAAAAAACCATGCGTTGTTCTCTTAACTCACACTCATTATGATCACATATGTGGCCTTGCAGAAATCAATGTGCAGAGAGTTTACGTTTCAAAGGAAGATCTTGCTGGTTTGAGAGATCCAAATATGAATCTTTCGCGAGCATTTGGTGTTGAGTTTTCGTGGGGCGGAGAATATCAACTCTTTGAAAGCGAGATGAGTATATCGGGATTGGAATTCCAGGTGTTAAGTACTCCAGGGCATACAGAGGGATCGGTCGTTCTCATGTTAGAAAACGTTTTCTTCACGGGTGACACAGTTTTCTTGGATAGCATCGGTAGAGTTGATTTCCCTTCGTCCAGCAGAAAGAAAATGAAGGAAAGCATAGCAAAGCTTTTAACCGTATTCAGAGGAGTTGATCCAGAGACTATCGTACTGCCCGGGCACATGGAATGGGGTTCGGTACATCAACTGTTAAGGTTGAATCCATTCTTCAAGGTGGTGGAATCTTGAAAAAAGTACTGATTTGCTGTGTCGTGCTGTTGTTTTTAAACCTATGGGGATGCATGATGAGAAGCGTTAATGTTCCACCCAACAGCTATTCGCCAATATCGGCTATAAATATAGTTCAGAACAACTACCACTTGAATTTCACAGATGTTGTTGATAACGTTTACTCAGTTCGGGCGAAGGGAATGGTCGCGTCATTTGGAAAGGAAGAGAAAGCATATCTTCTGTATGTTTTCAAAGGCGATAGTTCTTCTGTAAAGGAACATTGGAAAGCACTGGTCAAGGAGCTCGGTATATGGAAGGCAAGAACATATTTGGATTTTCCATCAAGTGGCTTGTACAGTATAAGTGTTAATGGAAAAAAGATCATCGCGTGGTGGAAAAAAGCATGGTTCTTTGTTGCGGAATCTTCTGCGGACACCGAGGAATTTGCGGATCACGTCATGGATGTCTACAAGCAGCTTGAAGAGGGCACAGCATGGTGAAAGAGGATGTAGCGAAACTGTTCTGCATTCTCGACGGAGCTGACTCCATAGGTGGGACAAAGCTCGTCATTCACACAGACGATGGAGATATCATGATTGACTTTGGTCTCAACTACAAGAAAAAATCACAGTACTTCGATGAATTCCTATCTCAGAGATCTCAAGTCGGTTTGAAAGATTACTTCACAACAGGTCTTCTGCCAAGAGTTCACAACATTTACAGAGAAGATCTGCTGAAGCTCAGTCCAAAATATTCCTGGGAGTACTCGTTGAAGCTGAGCAAAGTTGTCATAAGTCATGCACATCTTGATCACGCCGGTATGCTGCCCTTTCTCAGGCCCGACGTACCCGTGTTGTGTTCAGTTGAAAGCCATGCCATACTCTCATCTCTTCAAGAAACATCGGGAGGAAAAGTGGAAAGCGAGTTCATCAGGGTTTCAAAAAGAGAACTCCAAACTTCCAAAGCTCACAGAAGAACCGTAAAGGGCGCGCAGACATCGAGAGAGTTTTCTTACGAAGACGACCGAATACTAACGTTTAGCACAGATCATTCCATACCAGGGGCACAGATGTGCGCCGTAAAGGTGCAAGGAGTGTGGATTGTATACACCGGCGATTTCAGATTTGGTGGCCTGAGAGATGCCGAGACAAGGCAAGCCATGAGAAAGATCAGCTCCTTAGAGGGTGAAAAGGTCATTTTTGTGGAGGGTACAAGATTCAATTCCAAGAAGAAAAGTAAAAGAGCCACGGAAAGAGATGTCTTAGATGCTTTACGAGGATATATCAGTCAGTACCAAGGGAAACTGGTTGTTGTAGACTGCGGTTTGAGAAATATCGATCGTCTCTCCTCTGTTTTTGAAGTAAGCGGGAAGCTAAATAGAATCCCTGTTTTGATGCCGAAAACGTTTCATTTGATAGAGACACTGTTTGATTTCACAGATGAGGCGAGATACAAAAACATTTTGAATCAAGCACGTGTATACATCAGAAAGCGAAACACAAGAAAGTGGGAAAAAGAATTGCTTGAAAGATCTCGGACAGTCGATGAGAATGACATTAACAAAAGTCCAGGGTCATATGTGCTGTGTTTCAATTATTACGACATCCTAGAACTTTCTGATATGAATACGACAAACGGCGGCTACATTTACAGCAACACAGAACCGTTCAACGAAGAAATGGAAATCGATCTGAATCGCCTAAGGAATTGGGTGTCTCGGCTCGGAATGACTTTTCATGGTTGGGAAGAAGAATCTCCTCTGCACGTTTCAGGGCACTTGAGCCCCAATGAGGTACTGGAATTCCTTGATTCTGTGCAACCAGTGTGCGTGATTCCTGTGCACTGCGAAGAACCTTTGGAATACTCGAGGTTCCTTCAAAAAAATGGATTCAGTGTTCTGAACCCGCTGTTTCCACAATGAAGAAAAGGCCAAGTACAATCCATGCCAATATGGAGTTCATAGCCTGGGCTTCAGGAAGGTGTCGGGTACTGAGAAGTCGGTAAGTCAGCACAGACATAGTAGTAAATGGAGGTTCTGACAAGATTATCGTGGCTGTCATTTCTCCTATAGAGATCGCAGATGCAAAAGCCAAGCTTCCAAGAATTTCTTTTCTCATCATTGGAAAACGAATTCTAAATAACATAGAAAACAAACCCGCTCCATCCAGGCTTGCTGCTTCTTCAATTTCCACCGGTGTGTTTCGCCAAGCGTTTTCCATCATACCATGAACGATCGGAAGCGATATCAGAGTGTAGACAACGATCAGCAGGAATGGAATAGGAAGCGAGGCAACTCGAGAGAGCATTACGAGGCCAAAGGCTATGGTTGCCGCTGAAACCGCGGTTGGCACAAAGCAAACAACACTGGAAAGCCTTTGTTTTTCTCTAACACTACTGTAAGATGAAAAGAAAGCTATAGTCAGCGTTAAAATGGCAGTAAACAAAGCCAGAGCCATTGTGAAGACTATTGTGAACAGGGGCGTAACGCCCAGAACATATCTCAGTGCGCTTGAAAACAGGTTTCGAAAGTTGTTCAATGTGAAACCCCCACCATAATTCACAAATCCACCAACTATTGACATGGAAAGGGGCAGAAAGACAATAACAACTGCAACGAAGCTGTAGAGGTAACCCCACAGGGGAAATCTTTCTTTAACAGTTTTACCAGCGGACAACGTTGTTCTTGATGAGAAGATCCCCGTCAACAGCGAAACCGAAGATATAAACAGGATTTGTAAGATGGTTAACGACAAAGCACTGTCAAAGTCAAGGAGAACGCGCAAATACATGTATATGCTGACTTCAAGAGTGGAATACCTGATT